>NZ_JBQCIE010000036.1:0-9977 GCF_051954055.1 Humibacter sp.
GAACTTGTCGCGTCGGCGGTGGGCGGGTTCACCGCCGACCAAACCCGCGTGCAAGCCATGGTGTGGAAGATCGCCCTAGACCCCGACGGGGTCGAGACCGATGCGGAAGAAGCCATGCGGCACCGCGGACTCACCCGCCTCGGCACTCGAGGCGGTTTGGTGCGGTATCGGATGGAGTTGATGCCGGAGATCTCCGGGAAACTGGAGCAAGCACTCGCCGCGGTCGTCTCCCCGAAATCGAAGCCGGTGTTCCTGGACGGGGATCAACCGGGTGAGGACGCTTGGGATGATCGTTCGTCGCCGCAGAAGCGGCATGATGGGTTCGCGTCCCTGATCGACGCCGCCGCCCGATCCGCCCAGGTGGCGTCGATGGGTGGTGCCGCGCCCACCGTCCTGGTCACCGTCGACCAACACGACCTGGTAGAGGGACGTGGTGCCGGGTGGATGGACGGAGTGGAGGAGCCGATCCCGATGTCGGCGGTGACCCAGTTCGCCTGCGCCGGCGGGATCCAGAAACTGTTGATCCGGGAGGGGAAGATTCTCTCGTTGTGGGCGCCGGAACGCTGCTTCACCGCCCAGCAACGCCGCGCGATCGCCGCCCGCGACAAAACCTGTGTGATCCCCGGCTGCCGTATCCCGGCCGGGTGGTGCGAATACCACCACGTGCAAGAGCACTCACGAGGGGGACCCACCGACACCGGCAACGGTGCCGCCGTGTGCTGGTTCCATCATCAGAGCATCGACACCGGTGGGTGGGCGATCCGCATGCACAACGGGAGACCACAAGTCCGGGCACCCGGATGGATCGACCCAGGCGGAACCTGGCGAGACACCGGCACCGAACACCGAAAGCCGAAACTAGGGGAATGAGCGCGCCCGGGGCATGACGATACCGTCGCCGTCTTGGAAGCCGGGCGACGGATGAGCGGATTTCTGGCAACTCATTGACGACCGTCGCCATTCACGCCGCGGATGACGTCTCCGCCAACCACTCGTCGAACGTCTGCGTGCCGAGCCGTGCATCCGGCCCTGGCAGGATCGAGCCGTCGCGCATGCCCTTGCCCATCGCGCCGGGCATGGTGAGATTCACCACGAGTCGACGAGTGCCGGTGGCCGCGAGGTAGGCGCGGATCATCCGTGTCATCTGCTCCTCCCGCGGGCCCGCGAGATCTCTGTCGAGACCGCGCGGTTCGCCCACCGCGATCTCGGCGAGCGCTTCGCCCACCTCCGCGGCGGCGATGGGCTGGCACCGCGCGACCGGCGCGAGCTGAAGCGGACCGAATGCGGCACGCGTCGTCATCTGCTGCGCGAACTCGTGGAACTGCGTCGCCCGCAGAATCGTCCAGCCTCCCGGCAACGCCATGACCGCACGTTCCTGCGCGGCCTTGCCGGCGTAGTACCCGCTGTCCGCCTTCGCGGCGCCCACGATCGACAACGCGACGTGGTGCGGCACTCCCGCACGCTTCTCCGCAGTGAGCAGATTCCGCGTCACCGTGCCGAAGAACCTGACGGATGCCTTGCTCGACTGCGCCCCGGTCGAGGTCACATCGACGACGGCATCCGCACCCTGCAGCGCCTGCTCGAGTCCGTCGGACGACATCAGGTCGACGCCGGTGCTGCGCGAGAGCGTCACGGTCTCGTGGCCTCGCTCCTTCAGGGCGGCCAGCACGTGGCTTCCGACGACGCCGGTGCCTCCAGCGACTGCGATTCTCATGGTTCTCCTCGTCGTGGCGCGCCGAACGATTCGGCGACCTGGCGGATGCCCTCGGCATCCAGCTGGAACACCGGCTCTCCGTCACGAGGGCTCGGCGCCGACACCACTGTGACGCGTGGCGCACCGGATGCCGGCAGCTCGACGAGCGCGAAGCCCGCGCCGACCGTCGCGCGTTCCGTGTCGGGAGGGGTCGCGACATCCGACGTGTTCGTCACTCCGGGCGCCACCACGATCGGGATGCCCCGCTCGAGCGTGACGAGCGGATGGTGGTAGTGGCCGCTCAGCACCAGACGCACGTCGCTGCCGTCGAGAACGCCGAACAGAGCGTGCGGGTCGTCGAGCTCCAACCGGCGCAGCAGCGGCGTGACCGCGCGCGTCGGCGGATGATGCACCACAACGATCGTGCCGAGGTCGACCGGCTGCGACAGGGTGTCGCGCAGCCACGCGAGCTGGTCGGCATCCAGCGATCCGTAAGCGGCACCCGGCACGGACGAGTCGAGTGTGATGATGCGGTGCCTGCCGATGGTGTGCACGCGAGTGCGGTCGCCGAGCACGGAAGTGAAGGCATCCGGATGATCGTGGTTGCCCATCGCGTACACCACCTGCGCGCCGTGCACGGCCGCCCACGGCTCGACGAGGTCACGCAGCTTGAGGTACGACGCCTCGGTGCCGTCCTCGCTGAGGTCTCCGGAGAGCACGACCGCGTCGATCCCCTCGATCTCGGATGCCTTCGCCAGCACGCGTTCGAGCGCGGCGGTCGTGTCGACGATGCCGTAGTGCAGCGATCCGTCGCCGAAGAGGTGCGTGTCGCTGATGTGCAGAAGCCGCAGATCGGCGCGTTCCTGGTGGGATGCCTTCACGCGGCCACGATACCCAGGAGGTCCGTCACCGGGGCAGCACGTGACCCATCGTCGCGAGCGGGCCGGCGAGGGATCCGCCGTCGACGGGCAGAGTCACCCCGGTGATCCAGGACGCGTCGTCCGAGGCGAGGAACGCGATCGCGGCAGCGATGTCGGCGGGCTCGCCGACGCGACCGAGCGGATACATCGGTGCGAGGGCATCCGGTCCGCCTTGGTGGTCCCACACTCGGGTGCGAACGGTGCCGGGGGCGACGACGTTGATGCGCACACCGGATGGGCCGAACTCGACGGCGAGGTTCTTCGCCAGCAGCGTGAGTCCGGCCTTCGCCGACCCGTACGCCGGCTCACCGTAGGCGGCGATGCCGTTGACCGAACTGACCATGACGATGGCACCTCGACTGGCCATCAGTGCCTCCCGGCATGCCCTGATGAGCCGCATCGGCCCGTGCAGGTTGAGGCTGACGATCTCGTTCCAGTGCGCTTCGTCGAGGCCGTCCTCGACGAAATGGTCGCCGCCGGCCACCGAGGCGAGCACGTCGACGCGGCCGAACCGCTCGAGAGCGGATGCGACCGCGCGGTCGACGGATGCGGCATCCATCACGTCGCACTCGAACACGGCCGTCCGCTCTGCGGTCGACGGATCCCGCTCGGTGCGCTCGGCCAGCCTGGATGCCGCCACCTCCGGCTCGCGGTCGAGCAGCGCCACCCGCGCGCCCTCGTCGAGCAACCGCTCCGTGGTCGCCCAGCCGATCCCGTTCGCCGCGCCGCTCACGACGGCCACCCTGTCGTCGAACCTCATGCCGACACGTTAGCGGCACCGTTCAGGTCGCGAAGTCTGCCCCTATTGGCCTTCGATAAGGGCAGATTTCGCGACCTGAACGAGGTGGCGATAGTGGCGATTGAGTCATTGAGCGGCGAAGCCGCGATACTCCGAACGGCGTAGTCGTCTGCGGTAGTCGGCCACGAACATCCGCTTCGCACAGACGATTCGGCGCGAGCGGCCGAGCGCGACCATCGGGTCATGAGCACTTCCACTGTCAGCCGAGCACGGGCGCCGGAGCGGCCCCTTGCCAGCTCGGAGGCGGCACCGGCGGTCGAACTGACCGGCGTCGCGAAGCGTTACGCGGGCACCGTCGCGGTGCATCCGCTCGATCTCACCCTGCGAAGGGGCGAGACCGTCGCCTTGCTCGGCCCGAACGGCGCCGGCAAGTCGACCACGATCGGCATGATGCTCGGCATCGTGCGTCCGGATGCCGGTACGGCGCGAGTCGACGGACGCAGCGCCGCACGCGCGGTCGCCGATGGCCGCATCGCCGGAATGCTGCAGGATGCCGGCGCCATGCCGGGCGTGCGCGTCGCCGAGCTGGTGCGGCTGAGCGAGCGAAGCTATCCGAACGCGTTGAGCACGAGCCATGCACTCGAGCTGGCGGGACTGACCGGCGAAGCGAAGCGACGTGTCGACCGTCTCTCCGGCGGTCAGGCGCAGCGGCTGCGGTTCGCGATGGCGATCGTCGCCAATCCCGAGGTTCTACTGCTGGATGAGCCGACCCGCGCGCTCGACGTACAGGGTCGCGCCGAGTTCTGGGCCGCGATGCGCGACTTCGCCCACTCCGGCAAGACCGTCGTGTTCGCCACCCACTACCTCGACGAGGTCGCCGAGAACGCGCAGCGCGTGATCGTCATCGCAGGCGGACGCATCATCGCCGACGGCACGCCCGAGCAGATCAGGGGCACGGCCGGCACGAGCGTCGTGCGGTTCCGCTTCGACGACCCCGCAGCCGCCGCCCGACACGTCGACCGTCTGGCGGAGCTGCCGGGCGTCAAGTCCGTCGAGCACACTGCCGTCGAAAACCGCGCAGGGCAGGCGACGGTCACGTGCGCGGATGCCGACACCGTCGTCCGCGCACTGGTCACGACCGTGCCGGGCTGGCACGACCTCCAGGTGGCACCACCTGACCTGAACTCCACCTTTCTCGAACTCACCCAACCGGAACGGAGCCGGTCATGAACACGCACTTCCTACGCCTCGAGATCGTGCGGATGCTGCGCGACCCGAAATACCTCTCCCTCGCCGTCGGCGCGCCCATCGGCTTCTACCTGCTGTTCGCCACCCTGTTCGGCGGCGGCCCCGTTCAGCCGGGCCAGCTGCCCGGCACCACAGAGATCATGGTCGCGATGGCCGCCTACGGCGCCGTGTGGGCCGTGCTCTCCACGACCGGTCCGCGGATCGCCGAGGAGCGCCAGATCGACTGGCTGCTGCAGGTGCGGGCGATGCCCATCAGCGCCGTGCAGGTGATCGGCGTCAAGGTCATCGCGAGCGTCGCCACGGCGCTTCCCGCGATCGTGCTGGTCTGCCTCACCGCGGGCCTCGTCAAGGGCGTGACGCTCAGCATCGGCCAGTGGGCCGCGTTGGTGGGATCCATGTGGCTCGGCAGCGTCACCTTCGCCGCGCTCGGCATCGCGATCGGCTTCACGGTCGGTGCAGAGATCGCCTACCCGCTCAGTTACGGGGTGTACATGGCCCTCTCCGCACTCGGTGGGCTCTGGGTGCCGCCGAACATCCTGCCGACCGGCATGCATGACGCCGCCGTATGGCTGCCGACCTACAATCTGGCCGAGCTCGGCTGGCGCATCGCTGCCGGAGACCTGCCGACGCTGGCGAGCGTGGGGAACCTCCTCGGCTGGACCGTCGTGTTCGGCGCGTTCGCGTTCGGCGCGTACCGCCGCCCCGCACTGCGCCGGGCGACGCGCAAGCCGACTCGTCGGGCCGCGCGATCCGCGGCAGCCGAAGCAGCTTATCCCGGCTTCGCCGCTCAAAGACTCAATCGGGGCGGGCATGCGAGCAAGCTCGCCCGCCCGCCCCTCAATCGCCTCTAAGCTACGCACGTGAGCGGTCTGGGGCTCGCGATCGCCCGCGCCGACGGCGCGGGCGTGCGTTCGCGCGTTTTCGACATCGTGCTGGCCTGCGTGATGGCGGCGCTGATCACGATCGGCGTGTGGGCGGAACTCGCCGGGTGGCCGCATCCCGTCGCCTTTCCCGTCGGCGCGTACGCGATCGGGCTGGCGGCCGCGGCGGTGCTGCTCGTGCGTCGCAAGCATCCGTTCGTCTGCACGATCGTCGTGCTCGTTCTCATCGCCGGATACCACGCGGCCGGCTACCATGGCGGGGCGCCCGTGCTCGCGTTGTTCGTCGCGCTCGAATCGCTCGCCGCCTACGCCGGAAGCGCGTGGTGGATCGCCGTGGCCGTGCTCGTCGTGTTCGTCTGGCAGGTGATTCCGGCGCTGCCTCCGACGCCGACCCCGTGGGATTCCTACGCCACGACCGGCCCTGCGATGGGATTGCTGTTCATCGTCGCGCTCGGGGCGATCGCGCGGCAGTCCAGAATCGGCGCGGAGCGAGCGCTGGCTGCGGCCCGCGAGACGGCCACCGCTCAGGCCCGCGAACGCATCGCCGAGGAGAGACTCGCCATCGCCCGCGACGTGCACGACGTGCTGGCCCACTCGATCTCGGCTATCGCGGTGCAGTCGGCATCCGCTCTCGACGCCTTCGACTCGGACCCGGCCGGTGCACGACGTTCCATGGAACGGGTGCGCTCCCTGGCCAAGCAGTCGATGCCCGAGCTGCATCGCACCGTCACTGCGCTGCGCGGTGACGCGCAGACGGATGCCTCGCAGCCGCCGCAGCCCTCGCTCGCCGACCTCGAGGATCTGTTCGAGGTCGCCCGCCAGTCCGGCCTGACGGTGAGAGCAGACACCGGAGGGCTCCACGCGGTCGGCCCGATCACGGGGCTGTGCGCGTATCGCATCGTGCAGGAGGCGCTGACGAACGTCGTGCGTCACTCGGACGCATCCGTCGTGAACGTCTCGCTCCACGTCGCCGGCGACGAACTCGTGGTGAACGTGACGGATGACGGGACCACTGCACAAGCTGATCTTCTCGATGCGCCGGCGACCGGCTTCGGCATCAGGGGAATGGGCGAGCGTGCCGCGGCGGTCGGCGGAACGGTGCGGGCCGGTCCGCGTCCCGAGGGCGGTTTCGAGGTGCGTGCGGTGCTGCCGATCGGCGCCGACGTGGCGGCGCGGGCCGCGCGGAAGGATCCGGCGTGATCCGGGTGCTGCTCGCCGACGATCAGGCGCTGATCCGCGAGGGTTTCCGCTCCATCCTGGAGCGCGATCCCGAGATCGACGTGGTCGGTGAGGCGGCCGACGGCGACAGCGCGGTGCGCCTCACACGTGAGCTCGTTCCGGATGTCGTGCTGATGGACATCCGGATGCCGGGAATCGACGGCATCCAAGCGACCCACGTCATCGCCCACGACCCCGCGCTCGCCGACGTGCGTGTGCTCGTCGTGACGACCTACGAGCTCGACGAGAACGTGTTCGGAGCACTTGCCGCAGGTGCAGGCGGATTCCTACTGAAGGACATCGAGCCGGACGAGTTGCGGCGGGCGGTGCATGTGCTCGCCGCCGGGGATGCCCTGCTCGCGCCGAGCGTGACGCGCAGGCTCATCGGCCGGTTCACGGGCGCGGCGGCCGAAGTACCGACCGCGTCGACGGGGGCGCGGTCCGACGAGTTGAGCGCCCAGCTCGAACGGCTCACCGAACGGGAGCGGGAGATCGTTGCGCACATCGCCGGCGGGCTCACGAACGACGAGATCGCCTCCCGCTTGTTCATCAGCCCGACCACGGTGAAGACGCACGCGTCCCACGCCATGCTCAAGCTCGGCGCGCGGGACCGCGCCCAGCTCGTCGTCTTCGCCTACCGAGCCGGCCTCGTCCGCTGACTCATGCCGCGGGCCTCAGCCGATAAGGCTCGGCTGCAGGTCGCGCAGCGTGCGACGGTGCGTCATCCGCACCACTCCGATCGACGTGATCACCAGGGCGCCCACCAGCCACGCCAGCAGGAACAGCGCATCCCCGCCGGCCAGCGAGGCGTTCCCGCCGTACATGGTCTGTCGTATTCCGTCCACGGCATATGACATCGGCAGACCATGGTGCAGCCACGCGAGTGGACCGGGCAGCGTCTGCCACGGGAAGGTGCCACCCGCGGTGACGAGCTGCAGGACCATGAGCACCAGCCCGAGGAACTGGCCGACGCTGCCCAACCACACGTTGAGCGCCAGGATGATCGCCGCGAACGTCACCGACGCGAGCGCCATGATGCCGAACGTCGCGACCGAATTGCTGACGTTGAAGTGCAGCACTCCGGCGACGATCCCGTAGAGCGCCACCATCTGGATGACGCCGAGCAACGCCGGTGTGAGCCAGCCGGCGAGCGTGACCCGGAACGGGGAACGAAGCGCCGTGATGGCCCGCCGCGACACCGGCTTCACGATCAAGAACAGCGCGTAGATGCCGATCCATGCCGCCAGCGCCATGAAGAACGGTGCCAGCCCTGCGCCGTACGTGCCTGCGCTGGCCTCCTTCGACTGGGCGAGCTTGACCGGATCGGCGATGGTCTTGGCCTGAGCCGCGCGCTCCGATGCCGTCGTCTGCGGAATCTGCTGAACCCCGGCATCCAGTCCCGACTTCAGCTTGGCCGTACCGTCGGCAATCGTGCCGAGCCCGTCACGAAGCGACGCCGCACCGGTGGCGGCCTGCGCCGAGCCGTCGGCGAGCTGCGACGCGCCGCTGGCCGCCTGCTGGATGCCTCCGCTCAATGCCGGAGCGGATGCCGCCAGCTGCGCCGCTCCCGCCGCTACCTGCTGCGATCCGCTCGCGAGCTGATCCACCTGTCCGACTGCGCTCTGCACCTGCTGATTTCCGGAGGTGACCTTGCTGCCGAGCTGATCGAGCTGGGCCAGGATCGCGTCGGCCTGGCTCTGGCTGATCGCCCCCTGCTGCACGAGCGTCTGCAATTGAGCCTGGATGTCCGCGCGCGCGGTGGGCACGGCATCCGCCGCCTGCTGTGACAGGGCGCCGGCCTGGTTCGCGTAACCGGCGAGCTTGGTGTCGCCGTCTGCGACCTGCTGCGCGCCGTCTGCGAGCCGCTGGCTCTGCGCCGGCAGATCGGCGGTCTGGGACGCGAGCGTGTTCAGGCCGTCCCGCAGAGACACGGAACCGGTCGCCAGTTGCGCCGTGCCGTCGGCGAGAGTCGCCGCGCCCGTGTGCGCGGTCTGCGTGCCGTCGAGGAGCTGGCCGGCGGCATCCGCTGCTGTCGACAGATTGGAGCGGATGTCCGACAGCGCCAGCAGGAACCGGCTTGCCGCCTCGCGGTTCACCTCCTGCACGATGGCCGCCTTGATCGTCTCGGCCGCCTGCTGGCCGATGGTGGATGCGAGATAGCTGTTCGTGTCGTTCGTGGTGAGCGTCACTGTCGCCTTCTCGGGGCTCGTCGTCGAGGCGCTCAGGAGCCGACGCGAGAAGTCGGCGGGCAGCGTGATCGCGAAGTCGAATCGCTGGTCGTTCAGCCCCTTCGCGGACGTCTCCGCCGGCACGATGTGCCACTGGAACGTTCCGTCGTCGACGAGTTGCTGCGCGACCTTGTCGCCGTAGTTCACCGCCTTGCCGTCCACCGTGGCGCCGGTGTCGCTCACGACGATGGCGGCCGGGATCTGGTCGAGCTTGGCGTACGGGTTCTGGTTCGCCCAGAGGTAGAGAGCTCCGTAGATCACCGGAACGCACATCAGCGCCAGCAGGGCGATGGTCGCCATGCGGCTGGCGGTGAGGCGGCGCAGCTCCGCCGCGATCATCTGGGGGACTTTCATTCGTCACTCGTTTCGGTGTGAGTGTCGTTCTCGATCACCGGCACGGGCCGGGTGATCACGTCGGGAAGGTCGAACAGCGATCGCTCGGTCAGGATCGGGGTGTCGGAGTCGTCGCGGGTCGGATCGTCGTCGGGTTCGGCGTCCTCCCACGGCGCCTCGAGCCGCTCGACCAGCGAGCTCGCGGCGATGGCCGCGGCCGATGCATCCCCTGCGATGACGAGCACCGCGAATCCCCGGGATGCCACCTCGAGCGCGATCCGCCACCACGCGTTCGGGTCTCCGCCATGCCGGTCCGGCGCGGTCAGCACGACTCCTTGCACACCGTCGCGCAACAGCGCGAGCTCGACGAGCAGACGGATGCGCACCGTCGGCGGCACCTGCCCGATCGCGTCGCGCGCGTGCTTCGCTGCACCGAGCGACGCGAGGGTGCGCTTCACCGCGTGCACCCCTGACGGTCGACCCGCGAACATCAGCTCCTCGGCGACCACGCCGGCGACCGTGACATTCGGCGCGGGGTCGCTCACGTCCGGCGCGTCCACGAGGGCGATCGCACGGCGGATGGCCGAGGCATCCGCTACACCGTCGACCGTGACGGTGCCCGAGCCGGGCTTCATGCGGCCGGATGCCAGCAGCCCGAGCACGGTCGGCCGCTGCTCGGTCTCGGGAAGGGCGAGGACCCCCACCCCCCTGACGTAC
>NZ_JBQCIE010000037.1:0-3098 GCF_051954055.1 Humibacter sp.
AGTACTTGGCATGCAAGAAGACTCGCAGGCATCCGCGGCGTTCACCGCCGACCTGCTGCGCGGCCACACCGACACGATCGTGCTCGGCGTGCTGCGCGGCGGCGACGGGTACGGCTACGAGATCCACAAGGCGATCCGCGACGCCACCGGCGGCGAGTACGAGATCAAGGAGGCGACGCTCTACGCGAGCTTCCGCCGCCTCACGAAGGACGGGCTCACCGAGCCCTACTGGGGCGACGAGACGCAGGGCGGCCGCCGCAAGTACTACCGCATCACCGACGCAGGCCGTGCCGTGTACCGACGCAATGTCGAGGACTGGCTGAAGACGCAGGCGATCATCAACACACTTCTGAACCTGAAAGGGGACCGCTCATGAGCGGCGACAACGCGTCTGCCCGTGGGGAATTGGATGCTCGCCTCGACGAGGCGTTCGGGCGCCTTCCCGACACGGACGATCTGCGCGACCTGAAAGACGAGCTGCGCGCGAGCCTGGCCGCTCGCGCGGCGGAGCTGGAGGCATCCGGCTCGGGGCCGACGGCCGCCGTGTCGACGGCGTTCGCCGAGCTGGGCGACATCGAACAGCTGGCCGCCGAGGTCACCGGCGAATGGGATGCGGACCAAGCGACCCGCAACGGCGTCCCGAAAGCCGCGGGAACGGATGCCCGTGGCCGCAGCGTGTTCGAGCTGGCGCAGCGGCACCGCGTGCGGCCGCGTCCGGCCTTCGTGGTGCGCACCGTGCTGCTCTCCGTGGTGGCCGCCGCCGGGCTGGCGCTCACGGTGCTGGCGACGCTCGGCATCCTCGGGTGGCCGATCGGTGCGTCCGTCGTGGTCGCGGTCGTGGTGCTGGCCGCGCCGATCGGCGTGATCGTGGGCGACGGAACGCACCAGGAGACCACGACGAACTACCCGGTGCCCGGCGGGCGCGCGGTGGGCTACGGAGCGTCCGCGTTCCTCGGGCTCGCCGGGCTCGCGCTCGGCGCGCTCTACGCCACCCACCTCGCACAGCTGTGGCTGATCGTGGTTGCGGCCCCGCTCGTGGTCGTCTCGATCGCCTGGTTCAGCTACCTCGGCGCCACACAGACGAACCGCAAGAAGCCGTGGATGGCACGACTGCGCAGCGTCTACACGAACGAGTTGGACGCGGGCGACCGCTTCAGCAAAGACCCAGCGGCGGCGGCACGATTCGGCATCTACACGGTGGTGATCATGGTGGTCTCGGTCGCCGTGTTCGTCATCCTCAGCCTCACGGTCGGCTTCGTCTGGTCGTGGCTGGCGTTGGTGGCCGGGTTCGTCGTCTTCTTCCTCGTGCTGGCCCGGATGCTCTTCCCCGCCGGCCGCAACGACTCGAACGGAGCACATCATGAATGAGCGGATGCCCGCACGCGGCCCCGCCGACACCCTCGCGGTGGACGCGGCCGGCCTCACCAAGACGTACCGCGGCGCGCACCGCACGCCGGTGCACGCGTTGCGCGGCCTGACGTTCCAGGTGCCGGCGGGCATCGTCTTCTCGATGCTCGGCCCCAACGGCGCGGGCAAGTCCACCACCACGAAGATCCTCACCACGCTGAGCCGCCCGAGCGGCGGATCCGCCCGGATCGACGGCATCGACGTCGTGCGCCACCCGGCGGAGGTGCGCCAGCACATCGGCTACGTCTCGCAGGGCGCGAGCACCGACCCCCTCCTCACCGGCACCGAGAACCTGGTGCTGGCCGGCCGCCTACGCGGCATGAGCTCTATGGATGCTCGCACTCGAGCATCCGCTCTGCTGAAGGAGTTCGGGCTGGGCGACACCTCAGACCGCCCGGTCGGCAAGTTCTCCGGGGGCATGCGGCGCCGGTTGGATGTCGCGGCCGCGCTCGTGCACGCCCCGCGCGTGCTGTTCCTGGACGAGCCCACCACCGGGCTCGACCCCGAGGCGCGGGCGGCGATGTGGGCGGAGATCCGCAGGCTGTCGGCCGAGAGCGCGATCACGGTCATCCTCACCACGCACTACCTGGAGGAGGCCGATCGGCTCGCGGACGACGTGATGATCATCGACCACGGCACGAAGGTCGTGAGCGGGAGCCCTGACGAGCTCAAGGCATCCCTCAACGGGGACACCCTGCGCGTCTCGCTCGTGGAGCCCGACGTCGACGCCGTGCGCAGGGCGGCCTCGAGCGTGCGCGGCCTGCGCGACGTCGTCGTGGAGACGCAGGGGACGAACGGCCAGCTCGTCGCCCGCACGGACGACGCGTCGTCGGCCGTTGCCCCGGCGATCGCCGCGCTCGAGGCGGCCGGCATCGTGTTCGGTGCGGTGTCGGCATCCCGCCCGAGTCTCGACGACGTGTACCTGCACTACGCGGGCCGCTCGTTCGACACCGCGGATGCCGCGACCCAGCCAGAGGCATCCGCTGCCCCGAAGGCGGAAGCCCGCACCACCGTGAACGGAGAAGCAGCATGACCACCACCGTCGCCGGCGTCGCGCCGGCCCATCCCGTACGAGCCGGATGGCTCACCCAGACAGCCCAGATCACCCTGCGCTGGATCACCAACACCCGCAGGCAGGTGTGGGGCGCCGCGTTCTCGCTCGTGCAGCCGATCGTGTGGATCCTGCTGTTCGGGCAGGTGTTCTCCTCGCTCGGCAAGCTGCCCGGGTTCGGCGACACCGGCTACGCCACGTTCCTCGTGCCGGGCGTGCTCATGATGACCGTGTTGTACAGCGGCGCGTGGGCCGGCACCGGCTACATCGACGACATGAAGTCCGGCGTCATGGACCAGCTGCTCACCGCGCCGGTCGCCCGCACCGCGATCGTCACCGGTCAGCTCGTGCAGCAGCTCATCATCTGCCTCGGACAGTCGATCGTCGTGCTCTTCATCGGATGGCTCGGCGGCGCCACCTACCCCGGCGGTGTCGGAGGAATGGCGCTCGCCCTGCTGACCGCACTGCTCCTCGGCACGATCTTCTGCTCGCTCTCCACGGCGGCCGCGCTCACGGCGCGCAACCAGGTCGCGCTGATCGGCATCTCGCAGATCGTGGTGCTCCCGGTCACGTTCCTCTCCACCACGATGATGCCGGCGTCGCTGATGCCGGAGTGGGTCCAGAACGTGTCGAAGTTCAA
>NZ_JBQCIE010000038.1:0-12504 GCF_051954055.1 Humibacter sp.
CGGGGAACTTCCGTATTAATGACGACCCCTGTGGGTGGACCCGCAGTTTGTCCGACGCTACCGGGGCGCGCGCCCGCGCGGTTGTGGGGGCCAGGACGTCCTTGCTGGGGGGGGGCCCCGGAATCCTAAGGACACGGGGGCCGCGCTTCGCCTCAGCCGAGCAGGATCACTGCAGGGCGCTGATGATCGCTCCCACGTCGGGGGTGCCCCATCCGGTCGGTCGGTCCCATCCGGTCGCGCCGGAGTAGCCGCCGTTGAACGTCGCCGTCGAGTTGCTGCCCTGGGTCACATCGTGCAGCAGACTCTTCGACGCCCAGCTCGACGCCTGCTGGCCGACGTTGCCGACGGAGTGACCCGTCGCCTGGATGACGTCAGCCGTCAGCGCGGCCCACTGCGGGGAACCGGCCGAGGTGCCACCGAAGTAGTAGAACCCGTTGTTGTCGCCGCCCAGGAACCCGAGGTAGGTGAGCACGCCGGTGTACACGCTGGCGTTGTAGGCGACATCCGACCCGCCCTTGGCGAGGAAGAGGCTCTGCGCGCCACCCGTCTCGCCGATGACGCCGAATTTGCACGAGAGCGGGCAGTTGGCGTAGTCGCCCCACACGGTCTCCCGCGGCAGGTCGAGGCCGCTGCCGACGTACAGGTTGGTGCCGCCGACCGCGGTCACGTTCGGGTCGGATGCCGGATACCCGAAGTTCGCGTAGCCTGCGCCGTTGTCGGAGCCGTCGTCACCCGAGGAGGCGAACAGCGACATGCCCTGCGCGGCCCCCTTCACGAACGACTTCTGCGCCTGCGTCGTCTGGCCGTTGTTGGCGTTGGGTGAGGCGATCAGGTTGTCGGCTTCGCCGTAGCTCATCGACAGCACGTTGCCGAGGTGGTTGTCCACCGCGTACCGCACCGCGTTGTCGATGGACGCTCCGTGGTCGTTGGCCGCGACGACGAGCGCGATCTTCGCGCCCGGCGCGACCGCGTGCGCCCACTGCACGTCGAGCGACGTCTCCTCGGCCCAGCCGGTCTGCGTGCCGCGACCGTTCCACGTCGGCTTGCCGCCGGGGTAGTAGACGGTCAGGTCGGGCGCGGGGAGCCCGAAGGCCTGCGAGAACGTCGCGAGGTCGGACTGCACGGTCGGGCTTCCGAACGCGTCGACGATGACGATGGTCTGCCCGGTGCCCGCCGCAGTTCCGTCGATCGTCGCCGGAATGTCATAGGCGGCACGGATGCTCTGCGGCGTCTGGCAGGCGACGGCGCCTCCCGACTGCGCGAGGCAGTCCGCCGGAGTGAGCGATGGCTTGATCGCGCTAGCCGGCAGCCCCGCCTTCTCGACGAACGGATGCACTGTGTACACCCAGTTCGTGCTGGGGCTGGCCGTGCTCGGCGTAGCCGCAAGGGCCGGTGCCGAAGCCGAGACCGCGAGGGCGGCGGCTCCAGCGATGGCGAGCGTGATTGAGACGAGCGATCTGCGCTTCATGGGTGCTCCCTTGTCCCGCCGCCGCTCCCGTCGCGACGGCCCAGCGGAACACTACGCTCGCGCAGGCCGTCGGGGATAGGGGTTTCGGCGTCGAAAACCACCCATTGGAGGGTCAGGCCATCCCGATCGGCGGACCGGGGATGCGTCGTGTTAGCGTCGGACCAGCCTCCGCTTCCGTTCCGCGCAAGGAGTACTCGCTTAGTGTCCCATCCCCGAGCTGTCGCCTTCTTCGACGTCGACGAGACGCTGGTGTCGGTGCGGACACTCGAGTCGTTTCTGCTGTACTACCGCGCGCTCGTGCCGTCGATGATCTCGCAGGATGAGCTCCGCGAGCTCGCCGCCAAGGTGGTGCAGCTGGACCGCACGGAGTTCAACCGCCTCTACTTCGGCATCTGGGCGGGGCAGCCGGCCGAGCAGGTGCGCGAGGCGGGCCGCAGGTGGTACGCGGAGACATCCGCGCACGAGGGCTTCTACCGCCCGAACGTGCTCCAGCGGCTTCGCGAGCATCAGGATGCCGGCGACCATGTGGTGCTCGTCTCCGGGTCCTTCGCCGCGCCTCTTGAGCCGCTCGCCGCCGACCTCGCAGTGGAGCACCTGTACTGCACGGAACTCGAAGTGCTCGATGGGCGCTTCACGGGCGTGATCAGCCAGGCGATGATCGGCGACGACAAGAGCCGCGTCGTGGAGGGCTATCTCGCATCCGTCGGCGACGCGGCGAGCTGGGGCTACGGCGACCATTCCAGCGACCTGTCATTGCTGGAGCGGGTGAGCAACCCGGTGGTGGTCGGATCCGATCCCGTGATGCTGCAGGTGGCAACGGAGCGCGACTGGCCCGTCATGCCGATCGAGCGGCCTCTCGCCCCACGCAGTTGAGCGCGATACGGTGAGGAATACCGTACGTAGAACCGAACCGACCGCGAAGGACAGGTATGGCGTCGATCGCCGCTGCACTGAATGAGTTGATCGCTGGCCGCGACGTGACTGTAGAGGATGCCCTCACCCGCCACTTCACGGACTCGTACCGTCAGAGCACGAACGGTGAGTGGATCGACCGAGCGGCTTTCGGGGAGCAGATGACGCAGTTGCGTCCCCATATCGAGAACGTCGAGATCACCGTGCTCGACGAGGTGTCGCAGGGCTCCGCATACGCCGAGCGGCACGTCATCCGTGTGACGCAGCGCGGCGGCGGCGTTGCACGCCAAGAGGTGTTCCTGTTCGCACAGCTCGCGGACGACGGCAGGTTCGACTCGCTCGAGGAGCTGGTGCGGCCGCTTCCGGCCTGACCGGACCAGCGGCGGTCCCGCCGCGCTCGGCGGTCAGCGGAGTGGACTCAGGCTTCGCGCAACTGGCGCAGCCGCTCGTCGACGCGGTCCCGCAATTCGCGGGGTCGGAACGGCTTCGTCATGTAGAGATCTGCACCGGCGCGCAGGCTCGCGTCCTCCTCGTGCTTCGCGGTCACCGCGGTCAGCACCACGATGAGCGCGTCGCTGATCGCCCGCACGCGCTTGATGGTCTCGATGCCGCCGATTCCAGGCATCCGCAGGTCGACGGTCACGACGGCCGGGTCGGCTGCCCGCACGGCCGCGAGCCCGTCGAGTCCGTTCGGGGCCGCGACGACATAGAGCCCAGCGCGTTCGAGCACGGCACAGATGAGGTTCCGGATCTCATCGTCGTCTTCGATGACGACCGCACTCCGGTGGATTCCCAGCCTCACCGCGACCGGGTGGACTGGTCGATTCGGGCGCCGCACGGAGACGGCAGCCCGGATGTCGGCCGCACGCGCGGCATCGGCTGGCGGCCCATGCGTCTCCTCTTAGTTACCGGGTCGCTTCAATCTAGACGAACGTCTGATTCGTTGCCAAGTCCCCAAGGTGAGGGGTGCTCGACGTTTGGCGTCACACTGCGCGTCCGAGCCGGCGCAAGTGTGATCAATAACGCCGCGACTCGGCGCGGCAGCGCGTGACGAGCTGCTCGGAATCGGTCACACCGAGGCCGGGCAGTATGAGCAGCCAGTAGCGCTCGACGCGGGCGTGGATGTCCCTGGCTCCGGTCAGGCGGTGCGCCACCTGCTGGAGGCCGGTGAAGGCTTCGACGAGCACCTCGGCCGCTCCCTGCAGGTCGAGGCCTGGCGGCATCGTGATGGATGCGCCGGCTTTCGTCAGCAGCTCCAGGAGGACCGCGTTCCACGCCACGAAAGGCGTCGGAAGCTTGACGTCGTGCAGTCCAGCGTCGTGCTGGAGCCGGATGCCGGCGCGCACGAGAACGTCGTCGCGGAACCTCGCAGCGACGATGAACGACAGCAGCACCATCGCGTCGACCCCGTCGTAGCCGTCGCCGCGGATGCGCTCCAGCACTTCGCCCCACTGGCCGTACTGGCGTTCGACGACCTCGCGCGCCAGCGAGTCCTTGGTGGAGAAGTGGTAGCTCATCGCACCCTTGGTGCGATCCAGCCGAGCGGCGATGCTCGAGAGCGAGGCCGCGGCGTATCCGACCTCGTCGAATTCGGCGGCGGCGGCCAGAACTATCTCGTCGCGCCGAGCGGCCCCCCGTGCCTGTGTCATCGGTACAACAGCCTATGGGTGCGGAGTGCGGTACAGACGGATTCGAGGATGAAGGGTTCGTCAGGTCGCTCGGCGCTGCCCGGTTGCTACGCTTGGCGAGCATGGGAGCGGTCCAGGGGGAGTGCGCTGTCGTCATTGAAGACGATGCCGTCATCCGCGAACTGATCGGTACCGTGCTCGAGCAGATGGGGCTCGAGGTGATCGCCGTCTCGAGCGGGATGGACGGCGTCGCCAGGGTGGTCGAGCGCCAGCCGGTTCTGGTGACGGTGGACATCGCGATGCCGGGAATCGACGGCTTCGAGACGGCGAAACGCATCAGGGCGATCAGCAGCGCGTACATCATGATGGTCACCGCGCGTGATGAGGAGATCGATGCGCTCCAGGGGCTCGGGGTGGGCGCCGACGACTACGTGCTCAAGCCGTTCCGCCCACGAGAGCTCCGAGCACGCGCCGAGGCGATGCTCCGCAGACCGCGAGCGGTCGAGCCGTCGAACGGGCAGGCATCCAGCGGCGTGCACCCCACAGTGGACGCAACGGCGGATGTGCCAGCGCCACCGGCAGGCGCGGTCCTCGAGCACAACGGCGTGGTTCTCGACCCGGACACGCGCATCGTGATGCGGGAAGGCGCCGAACTCGATCTCACGCGCAGCGAGTTCGACCTGTTGCAGGCGCTCCTGACCTCAGGCCGCAACGTGCGCAGCAAGGACGAGCTGGCTCGCCTTTTGCGCGGCGAGGGCTACGTCACGAACCCGTACGTCGGCGACGCGGATCGCCGCGGCGTGGAGGTGCACATCGGGAACCTGCGCAAGAAGCTCTCCGACAACCCCGCCTCTCCGTACCTCATCGAGACGGTCCGTGGCGTCGGCTATCGCCTGGCGGCAGCCCGCCGCAATTAAGGCGCGTCTCGATTCGAAACGCGCGAGATGCGGCTCAGTGTGGTGAATTGCAGGCTCGGGCAGATAGCCTGTAGTCCTCCATACTGTTGTCGTTACGACGCGCCCATTGGTCTTCGGGCCGTATTCGGGTTGAGGCACGTCGCTGACCGGGGGAGAGGGGGCGCCTTCATTCGGGTTGAAGGCGCCCCCATAGTCGATCGTTTCCGGCTTGCCCATTCGGGTTGAGCAAGCCTGCAATCGGTCGTTCTCGAGCGGGAACATCGTCAGTCTGCACGACCCATCCACCGATTGACCGCATCGCCTGCTCAAGAGAGCCTCAGGAGAGTGCACTGGTACGTGCCACACTTGAGGTGACGCTGCGTCTCGGGGGCAATCGACGTCGGCTGCCACCGCGCTCGCGAAGCGTCGGAACGCTTGAGGGCGGCCACATGGGCGGCGCCCGGAGAGGGGCGTGATGTCCGAGACATCGGTGCGCGGCCGTTCGGCCCAGCGCACGTCTTTGCGAGAGCGTCAGGATGTCGACACGGCCGCGGCCGTGACGATCGTCGCCGACTGCGGTTCGTGTGCGGATGCGGTGCGCGCCGCGCTCGCCGACGCGGGCCTCGGACCGGAGGTCGCGGGCGTTGAGATCGGCACGGCCGCAGGCATCCGCGGTCCCGTGCTGTCCGTGGCGGAATCGCTCGATCGCATCGACCGCGAGCTCGTCGTCTCCGCGGTCGACCGGGACTTCCTGCTCCTTGAGCGGGTTCCGGAGGAGCTCGCATCGCGGGTCGCGCTCCTGATCGAACGTTCGGAGCGCAAGCGCTTGCGATCGCTGGATGCCGATCGGCTTCGAAGCGAGACGATCGGGCTGATGTGGGAGGTCCACACCGCCGACTCGATCGCCGAGCTGGCCGAGCGGGTGACCGTGGGAGCGCGCCGCGTTCTCAACGTGCATGCGGCGGCCGTCGTCATCCCGGCGGACCCGGACGCCCAGGACTCGACTGCGACCCCGCTTCTGTGGAGGTCGCCTGGCGGGGACTCGCCCGAGTTGTTCGAACGGGTGGCCGCCTTCGCGGCACGCCGCGCGACGGAGGCGGCTGCTTCTCCGGCGCCAGAGGCCTGGCCGCACGAGAAGCCCGTCATCGACCTGGTGAGCGAGGACGATTCCGACCTCGTCAGCGACCTCTTCGACCGGCGCACGCGGCGCGTGATGCTCGTGCCGATCGAGTTCGAGAACTCCGGAAGGGGTGCGCTGCTCCTCGCCGACGATGCGACCCAGCCGACCCGCACCTCGCTCGAACGGTTCGTCGTGTCGTGGATCGCCACACAGATCGGCCGTGCCGCCTTCGAGCTGTGGATGCGCGATCGCCAGGAACGCAACGAGCGGGAACTGAACGAGACCTCGGCGAAGTTGAAGAAGCTCGTGGACGAGATGGGCGACATGAGCGTCGTCGTGCGGTCGATCGCGGATGCCGTGAATGTCGGAGTCCTCTTCTACGACACGGAGAATCGTCCGACTTTGCACAATCGCATGACCGAACGCCTGCTCGGCCTCACCGGATTCGATCCGGCGACCGGGCTGAGCAAGCACGTGTACGCATCCGACCGGCGCACGCGCGTGAAGCAGGACAAGAACATCATTTCGGAGACCCTCGAGGGAGATCAGCGGGGGCTGATCTACTGGGTCGGGGATCCGCAGGGCGAGCAGCGCGCCATCGTCACCGAGGCGCACGCGATCACCAGGGCGAGCGGCGAGCGGCTGGGCTCGGCTGTCGTGACATACGACGTGACAGACCTGGCGAACGCGATCGAGATCCGTGAGGAGTACCTCGCGACCGTCTCGCACGAGCTGCGCACGCCACTGACATCCATCGTCGGCTACCTGGACCTGATCGACGATGGATACGACATCGACTCGCTCGGTTTCGCCAAGGAGTTCAGGAACATCCAGCGGAGTGCGAACCAGATGCTCACGCTCATCCGCGATCTCCTCAGCACGAGCACGAGCGAGCTGGCGCTGCGCATCGAACCGATCGACCTGTCGTCGCTGCTGGCGCAGTCCGTCTCCACGTTCCAGCCCACCATCGACGTCGCCAGGCAGACGCTGCAGCTCGAGATGCCGCACTCGACCGTGCTCGCACACCTCGACGGCGCCCGGATCAAGCAGGTGGTGGACAACCTCATCTCAAACGCCGCGAAGTACACGCCGGACGGGGGCACGATCACGGTAACGCTGGAGCGCGGGGACGACACGGTCGCGATCGTCGTCGCCGACAACGGGCGCGGAATCAACAAGACGGATCAGGCCCGGTTGTTCGACAGGTTCTTCCGCACCCGCGATGTGCGCGAGGCGGCCATCCAGGGCGTGGGCATCGGGCTGACGATCGTGAAGACCATCGTCGACGCCCACGGCGGCACGATCCAGGTCGAGAGCGAACCGGGGCATGGGTCGACATTCCGGGTGACGCTGCCGGCCCGGGCCGTGTCGACGCCGCTTCCGACGCTCCCGATGGAGCCCTGATCCGAGAAGAAGATGCAGCCCTGATCGGGGGGTACGAGCATGGCCCGAACTGCCGTCAAGGGGCGCAAGCGCGCGACTAGGGTTGAATCACTCGCGCGGCCGTCCCGAATGCGGTCGGATGCCGGCCCCGGCTCGTGTCACGGTCGACACGCTGCGCTCGGCGCGAACTCGACAAGTTAAGGGTGCGTCCAGTTGCCTCTCATCGACAGCAGTGCCGCTCATCGTTCCACTCGTTCCGAGACGCTCGTGTGGGCCATCGAGCAGCTCTCCGAGCAGTCCTGGTCAGCGGACATCGAGATACCGCGCAGCCACTGGCTGTGCCACCCCACGCCGCATCGGGTGCCCGTGACGCTGTTGGCCGAGGCGTTCAGGCAGGCGGGGCTCGCGATCTGCGTGGCCGGGTGGGGTATGGGACAGTCCGTGCAGTTCGTGGTGTCGACGATGACTCTGCGGGTCGAGACGGATGACCTGTACTTTCCGCGTTTCGGAGGGCTCGAGGGGAAGCTCGAGGTGACGTTCGCCGACATCCGTTACCGCAAGGACCTGCCGTATCTTCTCGAGGTCGACTACCGGTTGCCGGGCGTCGCCTCCGGGCACGTCGGTGCCCGTGTGCTGAGCGACCGGGAGTACGGGGCCATCCGCCGCAACGCCGACCGACTGGGCGACGAGGTGCGGGAGACGTCGACGCAGCTCGTCGACGTGCTGGAACAGGATGCCGACCACGTGCGCGCCCGCCTCGCGCTGAACGAGACCGACCCGTTCTTCTTCGACCACCCCGTCGACCATCTTCCCGGAATGCTGCTGCTGCACGCATCCGCTCTGCTTCACGAGGATGTCTACGGCGCTCCGCCCCGATTCCTGACGGTCTCGTTCCCGGCGTTCGGGGAGCTGCGCATGGAGACGGTCGTCGAGGCGAGCCTCAGCTCGCACGGCATCGATGCGGCGTATCTGCAGGGCGAGCGGACCATCGCAACGGCCGTCAGCGACATCGACCACGCGGTGATACCGAACTGACGCGGGCGCCGGTCCCCGTCCTGCCGGCAGTGCAAGGGGGTTGCACTGGGGGACCAAGGATCCGGCGCCCAGATTGCGTCGTTCGAACCGGAAGGTTCGTGTGGGCGAGACGCTTTCGGGTAGCGGCCCGCCCGCTCTCGGGTTGAGGCTCGTCGCGGCAACCGCGACTGGACCCATACTGCCAACGCCGCCCGCGATGCAAACCCTAGAAATCCTCAGGATTTGCTCAAGCCTCCCGGGAGGTGCTCACGGGGTGATCCGCCGTAGGAGATCGGGGACCCGGCGCAGTAGTTCCTGCTCCTCGCCGTCGAGCCGCTCGACGATCGCGCGGGCGAGCACGTCGCGACGCATGTCCCTTCCGCGCTCCAACGCCGCGCGGCCCTGCTCGGTGAGCGAGATGACGAAGCCGCGGCGGTCGGCCGGGTTTGGGGCGCGCGAGACGAATCCGTTCTGCTCCAGTTCCGCCACGGCGCGGCTCATGCCCTGGTGACGCACGCCGCGGCGGATGGCCAGCTGTGCGATCGTCTGCGCGCCGTCGGCGTCGAGCTGGGCGAGCGCCTCGGTGTGTGCTCGAGGCAGGCCGGCACTCTGCGCGCGCACTGCCCGAACCAGGCGGCTGATCGCCACGCGGAGGTTCTCGGCGAGCTCGCGGGCATCCACTCCCGACGTGTCGTCGGACGCGGCAGGAGTCGGGCTCACAGCTCGACGGACTCGCCGGGTTGCAGCGGCAGCATCGGCACGCCGGTCAGGCCGCGCTCGCCGAGCATGCGGTCGGCGCCCATCCTGCCCAGATCGCTGAGCATGGCGTCGTGGATCGGGATGGACTGCCGCGGTGCCACGGCGCGCACGAAGTCGATCGCCTGCGCCGTCACCGTCCACGGGCCGGAGGTGGGGAGGAGCAGGGTGTCGACCGGCACGCCGGGCGCCGAGTACGAGTCGCCCGGGTGCAGGACGGTGCCGTCCACGAGGTAGGTGACGTTCTGATGCACGTTCAGCTCGGGGTGGATCACGCCGTGCAGCCCGGCGAAGGCCGTCACCTCGATCGGCCCCACCGCGAACTCTGTGTCGTCGGTGATGGCCGTGGTCTGGGCGGCACCGCCCGATTCGGCGAGCGCGTCGACGACCGCCTTCGGTCCGTAGACGTGCAGTTCGGGGCGCTCGTCAAGTGTCGTACGGACGGCGTCGGCATCGAAGTGGTCGAAGTGGTCGTGCGTCACGAGCACCGCATCCGCCTCGCGCAGCAGATCGAGGGCGTTCGGCGTGAGGGTGCCGGGGTCGATCACGATCGTCGTGCCGTCGCGCTCGATGGTCACGCACGCGTGGATGTGCCTGGTCAGTTTCATGGGTCTCCTCTGCGGATCAGGAGTGAGGGGGTCGGGATGAACTATACAACAAGGTTGTATATCATCGCGCAGAGAGACAGAAGGAAGCCCGCACGAGCCGTGCGGGCATCCGTTCCGTTGGCGAACTCAGCCTTCGATACCGGGCAGGGTTCTCGTTCCCTGGGACTTGACCGCGTTCAGCTCCCGCGGGTCGAGTTGCAGGAACCGCAGGATCGACGGTGCGATCTGGGTCGTCTGCACGGCCGAGCCGATCGTGCGCGCGTGGTGCACCTGGGCCCCGGAGACCACGAGGGCGACATCGCGGTCGTCGGCGGATGCCCCACCGTGTTCGGCGATCTTGCTCACGCCGCCGGTGTAGACGACGCCTGGCTGGGCGATTCCGACCAGATCCGGGGCGTGGCTGTCGCCCGCCTTCGCCCCGAGCAGCGCATCCGCCTGCACTCCCGTTGCGACCGAGGAGAGGCCGGAGGCGCTCACCGTTGTGGAGTAGACGCCCTTGGCATCGTTCACCGTGTTCGCCGGCGCCGAGTGCTGCAGAAGGTACGACTTGGCGAAGGCGAACGCCGTCGACGACCTGTCGGAGAGCCACAGGAGCATCGCATCGTCGTCGACCGAGAACGACACGAGCTGCGTCTCGGAAGGATGCTGGGCCGCCCACGCCACGTTGAGCGCGCTGATGATCGCGCCGTCATCCACTCGGCGCAGGGTGGACGAGTCCGTTGGAGCCTGGCCGTGCTTGGCCGAGAGGATGATCGTGGTGTCGTTCTCGAGTCCGTCCTGCTTGAGCTGAGCCACCATGCGGCCGAGCTGCCCGTCGACGTAGTCCATGGCCCGCGAGACCAGCGGGCCCGGCTTGCCGTCACCGAGGTAGCCCCCGGCGAGTCCGTCGGAGGTCGGCAGCTTCTGCGCCGTGGAAAGCGTCTGGAAGTTCATGCCGAAGATCGCGGGCGTTCCGACCTTGCTGGTGCGTGAGTGGTCGTATCCGTCGATCTCGTTGAGCACCGCCTGCACCTTGATGCCGTCGTACTCCTGCGTGAGCGCGTTGTCGGTCGTCCAGTCGTCTCCCGAGGCGTCGGCGACGGAGTTGATCTCCGGTGTGAAGAGGTCTTGCACTCCGGTTCCCGACGGGCCGTTCAAGATCTCGTATGCCGGGTGCTTGTCCGACCACGCTGTTCGCAGGCCGCGCGAGCGTGCGACCTCGAACACCGTGTTGGTGGTCAGGTACTGGCTCGGGTAGACCGGAAGGCAAGTCTGCGGATCGATCGGAAGCGCGGCAGGGTCGATGAGCGTCTGCGGTGTCGGCGTCATCTTCAGCGCTGCCGCCGTGATGGCCGACGAGTTCGCGAGCGTCTGCGCCTTCGTCTCGTTCGGGATCGCCGTCAGGGCGGGAGTCTTCAGGCCCTCGCCGGCATCCAGCGTGATGGGGGTTTGCGATCTGTCGATCGCCTCGGTCCACGGCACCTCAGTGCCAGGGGTCGCCGTCGTGCAATCCGTGGTGCCGGGGGCGAGCAGCGTGTGGTTGTACGTGTCGTCGTAGTAGACACCGCTGAAGCCCGGGCCGGCCCCCGTGAACTGGGCGACCATGCCGGGAAAGGAGTCCGACGGCAACGTCGTCTTCGCGGCGGTGTACTCGAGCCCGTGGTTCACGAGCCCCGCGATCGTCGACGACGGGTGCGACTTCACGTATGCGGCGAGGTCGGTCTGATGCATCCCGTCGACGGAGATGACGAGCACGTGCCGCGAGTCGCGCGCCGACGCGGCGTCTGCGTGCGCGGTCTTGGCCTGAGCGGCCGTGATGCCTCCGAAAGTCGCGACCACGACGAATCCTGCGGTCGCGCCGAGCGCGACCCAACGATGTCTCACAATGAACTCCTCACCCGAGCCGCCCGGTCGGCGGCGTCCAGAGGCATCCGACTCGCAGCGGGCATCCGGTACGGAGAACTCCTCGTGAACAGCCGTCGACGGACTCGTGAGAGTCGGCTCAGGAGCCGCGGACGGGGCCGACGTGAGAGGCTCGAACCCGACGTGGCTCTGGAGACGGGCCACGTCAGGAACGCGCCGACGACGAAGCGAAGGATGCACGTGAGCACGAACCCAGCACACCTCTCCGAATCGATCGCGGACGCTGTGCGTCCCGACCCCGCGACGACGGGTGTCGAGCACGGCTGGCGCCGCAGCAGCGCCGAGGCGGAGGGCGTCGAACCCGCAGGCATCCGTGCGCTCATCGAGGATCTCGACGCGGACCCGCAGCTGGACCCGCACGCGCTCATCGTCGTGCGCCACGGCGCCGTCATCGCGTCGGCGCAGTGGGAGCCGTATGCGCTGGACCGTCCGCAGCTCGTGTACTCGCTGAGCAAGAGCTTCACGACCACGGCGGCCGGCTTCGCGGTCGCCGAGGGGCTGCTCGATCTCGACCGGCCCGCCGCCGACTACTTCCCGGAGTACGCCGACAGTGTGGCGCCGGAGAGCCGAGGCATCCTCGTGCGGCACCTCGCGTCGATGGCGACCGGCCATCTGAACGACATGATCGTGGCGTTCGCGATCGACCCGGAGCATCCGATCAGGGCCTTCCTCGCGACCCCGCCGGAGCGCGAGCCCGGCAGCGTCTTCACCTACAACCAGTTGGCCACCTACACGCTCGCCGCGATCATCCAGCGCGGTTCCGGCGTGCGACTCAGCGAGTACCTGCGGCCCCGACTGCTGGAGCCGCTGGGCATCG
>NZ_JBQCIE010000039.1:0-10317 GCF_051954055.1 Humibacter sp.
GTCGCCGGTCGGCACCCCCGAGCGACAGAGCGGCGGGTGACACGACCGGCGGTGAGACTACCCGTATGGGATGACCCTAGGCGCCATGCACGTGGTCTCATCGCACACACGTAGTCTCACCCTGGAGGGGGTGGGCCGGCCCGGCCCGGTCGCCCGCGCCCGTTTTCAGCACGGGCAAAGCCGTGACCAATGCGGCGCCGAGGACGCGTCGCCAACCTGGGGGCATGCCCGAGTACGCCGCCGAGATCGAGTTCATCGCATCCGAGTTCGCCGGCGCGGAGTTCCGGATGCTCGCGCGCCAGCTCGTCCCACTGCTGGAGGACTCCGACGGAGTGACGAGCGTGCGCACCGACCGTTCTGCACGGTCCATCAGAGCGGACGTGGCGGTCACAGCCCCGAGCTCGTCCACCGCCACGGCGAAGGCAGGCTCGCTCGCACGCGCCCTTCAGGCGCAGACCCAAAAAGTGCGCAGCGACCGCATCGCGCTCCGCATCGAGGTCGCGCAGCGGTGCCGAGACGGAGCCGACGACGGGCCCGAGCTCGCGAAATGATCGCATCCCGTATCCCACATCGGCCGAATCGAAATCAACCCCCAAATGGGGGCCACGATGTGCGGTACATTGGACTTCATATCCTCTGGATGTGGCACCAGGCACTCCCAGCAGGCATCCCCAGGAGGGGAGGCCAACGGTGCGTTTCCCAGAGGGATGGAAAGGGAATCCTGGCGGCCGAGTGTTCGGGTCACTTCGCCTCCAGGATTCCCGCTTTTCGGCCACCGGCGACGTGAACGCCTTCATTCGTCAACTCGGGTCTTGACCCGCACCGCCGACGGCGTTATTTTCCTCGTGTGGAAATTGCCTCACGAGGAAAAGACGACATCGGCGCCGTGTTCACCGCGCTCGCCGATCGTACGCGCCGCCGCATCGTGGAGACCCTCTATGCCGGCGAGGCCACTGTGGGCGACCTCGCCACGAAGCTCGGGGTCGGAGCCCCCGCCGTCTCCAAGCATCTGACCGTGCTCGAGGGCGCCGGCCTCGTCTCACGCCGCCGCGACGCTCAGCGCAGGGTGTGCCGGCTCGAGCCGGCCGGTTTCCACGACCTCGGCGAATGGTCCCGCGCATACGAGCGCCTCTGGGCGGGAAGCCTCGACAACCTCGGCGACTACCTCGCGACCCTCGGCGAGGAAGAGGCGCCCCACGAGAGGCACACCGGCACGAAGGGACGGGCACGATGACGACGGATGCCTCGGCCATCCGGCTCTCCAAGACCCTGCCCGCGACGCCCCGGCTCGTGTTCCGCGCCCTGTCGGAGCGCGACCACCTCATGCAGTGGTGGGGGCCGCCAACGTGCCGCGTCGTCGAGTGCAGCGTCGACTTCCGGGTGGGCGGAGTGTGGCACTACCGGCTGCGCTCCCCCGACGGCGCCGACCATTGGAGTCGCGCCGTGTACCGCGAGATCGAACCGGATCATCGCATCGTCTACGCGGAGACCGGATCGGATGCCCAAGGCAACGTCATCTCCGACCGCCCCGCATCCGTAGGGACGATCACTCTCACCGAAGTCGAGGAGGGCACTCGCCTCGACGTGCGCCTCGTCTTCGTGTCGCCGCTGGAGCGGGAGCTCGCCGTGGCGAACGGCGTGCACGACGGTTTCACCAAGGCGCTGGACCAGCTAGCGGACCTGCTCGCGCAGGCGACGCCGAGCGTCCGAGCATCCTGAACGAAAGGAACACCATGTCCGACACCGTCACCACCGCTGTGCGCTCCGCCGACGGGACCGAGATCGCCCACGAGCTGCACGGCGACGGACCGGGCGTCATCCTGATCGACGGCGCGATGTGCTTCCGCGACTCGGGCCCGATGCGCCCGCTCTGCACGCAACTCGACGAGGACTTCACCGTGCTGCTCTACGATCGCCGCGGCCGCGGGCGCAGCGGCGACACCGAGCCGTACTCGGTCGACCGGGAGCTCGAGGATCTGGATGCCCTCCTCGACGCGCTCCTCGACTCCACCGGCACCACGTGCGGAGCGCCCGCACTGGTCGGCATCTCATCCGGCGGTGCGCTGGCGCTCCGGGCAGCAGCGAGGTTCGGCACCCGCATCCGCGCGGTAGCCGTCTACGAGCCGCCGTTCATGCCGGAGCCGCTCGCGACGGATGCCCGCGAATACAGCGCAGCACTCGCGAACGCTCTCGCCGACGGGGACCGCGACGCTGCGGTCGAACTGTTCCTCCGCCGCGTCGGGATGCCCGAGCACGCGCTCGCAGGCATCCGTCAGTCCCCTGCGTGGTCGGGCATGACCGCCATCGCGCCGACGCTCGCCCACGACGACGCCGTGCTGGGCGACAGCCGCGTGCCGTCGGAGCTGGTGGCATCCATCTCGGTGCCGGTGCTCGCGCTGGCCGGCGATGCGGGGCCGGACCTGATGCAGCACGGGGCTCGCGAGGTCGCCGAGTGCGCCCGCGGCGGAGAGTTCGACGTGCTCGAGGGACAGGGACACGACGCGGACGCCGGCGTGCTCGCCGCGCGCCTCCGCGAGTTCCTCCGGCCCTGAGTTCTTGCAGATCCGCACATTTGCCTGATAGGCAAACTTGCAGCACCAGTAAACTTGCATAGTCTGCACGATCGGCGTATTCTTGCATCGCCTGCAAGAAATTGCCCGCCAACGTCGGCGCTCGGCGCCGACTGACGGTGACGAGCGCGACGCGTCCCGATTCACTCGTCACTCGAAGGGCCGGCATGTCCACCGCTACTGCTCCTGTGCGAACCTCACCTGGTTCCGCATCGGGATCGAAGCCGATCATGACTCATCGGCAGATCCTCCTCGTCATCTACGGCCTGATGGCCGGCATGTTCCTCTCCTCGCTCGACCAGACCATCGTCGGCACGGCCATCCGCACCATCGGCGATGACCTGCACGGTCTCGAGCAGCAGGCCTGGGTCACCACGGCCTATCTGATCACCTCGACCATCTCGGTGCCCATCTACGGCAAGCTGTCGGATGTCTTCGGCCGGCGGCCGCTGTTCATCTTCGGCATCGCGGTGTTCATCATCGGTTCTCTGCTGTCGTCGTTCTCGGCCTCGATGCTCATGTTGGCCGCGTTTCGCGCGTTCCAGGGCATCGGAGCCGGCGCGCTGATGGCGCTGCCGCTGGCGATCATGGGCGACATCCTCGCCCCGCGTGAACGAGCGAGGTACCAGGGCTACTTCTTCGCCGTCTTCGGCATCTCCAGCGTGATCGGCCCGCTCGTCGGCGGCATCTTCGCCGGTGCCGGTCAGATCCTCTGGATCTCCGGATGGCGCTGGGTGTTCCTCGTCAACGTTCCGATCGGCATCATCGCGCTCCTCATGGTGATCGCGTTCCTGCACCTGCCCAAGGTGGGCAAGCACGCCAAGCCGCGCGTCGACTGGTGGGGCGCGACGGCCGTCATCGTTGCGCTCGTTCCGCTGCTCCTCGTCGCCGAACAGGGTCGTGACTGGGGTTGGACCTCGGCCGGCTCGATCGCCTGCTACATCATCGGCGGCGTGGGAATCGTCTCGTTCATAGTGATCGAGGGACTCATGAAGGATGACGCGATCATCCCGCTCAAGCTGTTCCGCTCCGGCACGTTCTCGATGGCCACCGTCATCGGCGTGCTCGTCGGCTTCGGCATGTTCGGTGCCATGATGACCATTCCGCTCTACCTGCAGATCGTCACCGGACTGAGCCCGACGGCATCCGGATTCGCGATGATCCCGATGGTGATCGGCCTCATGATCGCGTCGCTCGGCTCCGGCCAGCTCGTGGCGCGCACCGGCAAGTACCGCATCTTCCCGGTGACCGGCACGCTGTTCACCGCCGTGGGCTTCGTGGTGCTGACGTTCCTCAAGTACGACAGCCCGCTCTGGTTCCTCATGCTCGGCACGTTCGTGATCGGCCTCGGCCTCGGCCAGCTGATGCAGTCGCTGGTGCTCGCCAGCCAGAACGCCGTGAAGGCCACCGACATGGGCGTTGCGAGCAGCGCGGCCACGTTCTTCCGCCAGATCGGTGGAACGCTCGGCACCGCCATCATGCTCTCCGTGCTGTTCTCCGTGCTGCCGACCAACATCGTGCACGCCACGGCCGACAAGCCGACGCTGACCGCTGCGCTCGACGCCGCGCTGAACCCGCAGGTGGCGAACGCCGCAGACAACAAGGCGATCATGAAGCAGCTGTGGACCCCGATCGTCGACCCGATCAAGTCGAACGTGCAGAAGAACCTGGACCAGGCATCCACTGCCGCGAAGGCCGCCGCCGACAAGGCCGTCACCGACAAGGTGACCGCCGCCGTCGACGCCCAGGTCGCCGCAGGCGCCATCCCGGAGGCCGCGGCCCCCGGCGTGATCCAGCAGCAGGTCGCCGCAGCGACTCCCGCCGCGGAGAGCGCAGCCCTGACCGCGGTGGCCCAGAAGGCCTACGCCACGGTCGTGGACGGACGAGTCGTGGTGAACTGGTCGAACTCGAACCAGCGGACGCACTGGGTCGACCAGCTCACGCCGACGCTGGAGAAGCAGCTGACCAAGGCGAACTCGAAGGCCTCGACCGCGTCGAACACCTCGACCAGTGACACGTCGTTCCTGAACGGCGCCGACAGTCGACTGAGCAAGCCGTTCATGGTCGGGTTCACCCAGGCCGTCGTCTCGGTCTACTGGGTCGGGTTCGGCGTGATCCTGCTCGCGTTCATCCTGAGCTGGTTCTTCAGGGTGCCGCCGCTTCGCACGACGTCCGCCCTGCAGGAGCAGGCGGATGCCGCGGGCATGACCGAGACCGGCTCGATCCGCCTGCAGAGCGCTTAGGTCTCGCAGTACGGCCCGGGACGGCCGCGATCCGGCCGTCCCGGGCTGCGACAGAGCAGAATGGAAACACCATGAGCATCGCGCAACAGCCCGCCGCAGACACCCTGCGAGAGCGCAAGAAGCATCAGACGCGGCAGGCCATCCACGAGGCAGCGCTCGACCTCGTCGACCAGAACGGTCTCGACGGCACGACCATCGAGCAGATCTGCCAGCACGCCGACGTCTCACCCCGCACGTTCTTCAACTACTACCCGTCGAAGGCTGCCGCGGCGCTCGGCCTTCCGGAGACCGCGATCTCGGAGGCTGTCGTGGAACAGTTCCGTGCGGCGACCGGAGACCTCGTGCCCGCACTGTGCCACCTCGTCGGCGAGCCGGCCGACGCGCGCCTCGACCACCGGCGCATGAAGCAGGTCATCAAGCACCGGCCCGAGCTCGTCCCCGCCTTCAGCCAGTGGATGGCCACCGTGCGCGAACAGTTCGTGCAGCTCGCCGAGGAGCGGGCCCCCTCGCACGAGGTGGCCGTCGCCGCCGTCACGCTCGTGATGGCCGCATTCGGCCTCGTCATGCACGACCATTCCCAGAAGGATGCGCCGGCCGTCGAGCGCCTGCAGCAGGCGGTCGACAAGATCGTCGCGGTGCGCTCCGCCGAGATGACGCCGCCTCCCGCTAGCTGAGCTACTCGCGGGCCAGTGCCGCCTGCGCCTCCCGTTCCAGGTCGAGGTATTGTTCCTCGCTCACGTCGATGCCCACGCCGAGCAGCTTGCCGCCGGTGAACGGGAACGACGTTCCCTCGTACTGCCGGCTGACGGCATCCGCACTGTCGTAACCGACGCACAGGCCGTCCCCGCTCAGCGTGAACTTGCCGATCTGCGCCCGCATCGGGCCCTCGTCGACGACCCGATCGTCGACGTAGAGCCGCGCGACTCCGATCAACTCGCCGTTCTCTCCGGCGCTCTGCCTCTCGAACTCCACGCCGAGCGCGTGCGGTCCTGGCGTCAGCTCGCCGGACTCGAAGTGCTGCTCGGGCGGGATGCCCAGGAAGTTGTACACGTAGTGCAGCTTGTGGTCCTTGACGAACAGGGTGTGACCGCCGAAGCGCGACCCGTGCGCGAACAGCACGCCTTGGGCATCCGCTCCAAGGTCGACTTCGGCGACGATCTTGTACGAGCGGCCGCGCACGTTCACCGCGACGCTTTCCGGTATGGCCGTCGTGCCCGGGTAGTACACGTACCTCGTGCGGGCGGGCTCGGCCTGGGGACGCTCGATCGTGAGCTGGTCGCGTGCCGACCGGTCGTCGAGTGGCAGCGCGAAGTTCGCCTTCGCCTCCTCGAGCCAGACATCCACCAGATGCTTCACCTTGTCGGGGTGCTCGGCGGCGAGGTCCTTCGACTCCGAGCGGTCCTCCTCGACGTGGTACAGCTCCCAGCGGTCCTCGTCGAAGCGGCCGTGCCCGGTGAGCGGTGCGTGGATCGCGGATGCCTTCCACCCGTCCTCCCAGATGCCGCGCGTTCCGAGCATGGCGTAGTACTGCCTGTGCCGTTGCGTCGGACCGTCCGGCTGGGCATCGAAGCTGTAGCGCATGGAGATGCCATCGATCGGGTACTGCTCGACGCCCCGGTACGCCTGAGGCATCTCCAGCCCCGCGAGGTCGAGGATCGTGGCCGGGACATCCGTCGCGTGGTGGTACTGGTTTCGGATCTCGCCGCGCGCCTTGATGCCCGCCGGCCAGTGCACGACCATGGGGTCGCACGTGCCGCCGGAGAACTGCGAGTAGCGCTTGAACATCTGGAACGGTGTCGAGAACGCGGTCGCCCACCCCGTCGGGTAGTGGTTGTACGTGTCCGGTGAGCCGAGCTTGTCGATCATCGCCATGTTCTCGGCGAGGTCGTCGGGGTATCCGTTGAAGAACTTGTTCTCGTTCACGGACCCGTTCGGGCTGCCCTCACCCGATGCCCCGTTGTCGGCGCAGTAGAAGATGATCGTGTTGTCGAGCTGACCGGTCTCCGCCAGGTAGTCGACGATGCGGCCGACCTGGGCATCCGTGTACTCGCTGAAGCCCGCGTACACCTCGGCGAAGCGCGCGAACAGCTTCTTCTCGTCGTCGCTGAGCTCGTCCCACGGGCGCACCCAGTCGGCCGGGTTCGCCTGGTCCTCGGGCATCGGGTTGATCGGCGTGAGCTGCGTGCCCTCCGGCATGATGCCCTTCTCGATCATGCGGGCGAGTACCCACTCGCGATACGCCTCGTAGCCGTCGTCGAAGACGCCCTTGTACTTGTCGATGTACTCCTGCGGCGCGTGGTGCGGAGCATGGTTCGCCCCCGGGCAGAACCACAGGTACCACGGCTTGGACGGGTTGGATGCGTGCTGGTCTCGCAGCATGCGCAGCGCCTGGTCGGCGAGGTCCTTCGAGAGGTGGTATCCGTCCTCGGGCTTGGACGGCTGGTCGATGAACTTGTTGTCTTCGACGAGGTCGGGATACCACTGATTCGTCTCTCCGCCGAGGAAGCCGTAGAAGCGGTCGAAGCCCTGCTGCACCGGCCACTGCCGGCGAGCGCCGCCGCCGGCGACATCCTCTTCGGGAACATCGTGGTCCTTGCCCACCCAGAACGTGGAGTAGCCGTTGTCCTGAAGGAGGTGGCTGATCGGAGCGCACTCCTCCGGGATGCGGCCGGAGAGCCCGGGGAACCCGTTGGTGCCCTCCATGATCACGCCGATGCCGTTCTTGTGGTGGTTGCGGCCGGTGAGGAAGCACGAGCGCGTCGGTGAGCAGAGGGCCGTCGTGTGCCACTGCGTGTAGGTCAGGCCGCCCGCGGCGAGGCGGTCCATCGTTGGCATGTTGATGCGGCCGCAGTAGGGCGACCATGCGGCCATGCCGGTGTCGTCGTAGAGCACGACGAGAACGTTGGGCGCGCCCTCGCGAGCCCTCGGCAGTTCGTACGGCGACCAGTCAGCGACCGAGTCACGCACGTCGAGCGCGATCCTCCCGTTGAATTCCTTCGACATGGATTTCCTCCCCAGAAGCGCTTTCCTTCACGCTAGGTCGAGGCGTCGCAGCGGGACCGGCACGGGCGCCACCTCGTCCGCATGGGGTGACGCGACCTCGGCGTGCCCATAGCATCGCCTGCATGGGGGCCATCACATCCATCGTGCTCATTCCGCTGCTCGCGGTGCTCGCCCCGATTCTCACCAGGCTCGTCGGACGCGTGGCCGCGTTCCCGCTCGTCGTGTTCGAGATCGTGCTGGGCATCCTGGTCGGCCCGAGCGTGCTGGGCTGGATTCCGAAGACGGATGCGCTGACCACGTTCTCGAACTTCGGCCTCTCGTTCCTCTTCTTCATGGCGGGCAGTGAGATCGACTTCGCGACGATCAGGGGCCGGCCTCTGAGACGGGCGACGATCGGATGGCTGATCTCGCTGGTCGGAGGGCTCGTGCTGGGCATCCTGCTCGCGCCCACCCCGATCGCGGGCGTCTACGTGGGCATCGCGCTGTGCTCGACAGCGCTCGGCACCCTCATGCCCTTGCTCCGGGATGCCGGCGAGCTGAAGACGCCCTTCGGCCTGGCTGTCACGGCGGTCGGAGCGGTCGGCGAGTTCGGACCGCTGGTCGCGATCTCACTGTTCCTGTCCGGGCGCACACCGCTGTCGGCGGCGCTCGTGCTCGGCGGGTTCGTGGTGATCGCGGGACTCGGCGTGTGGTTCGCGTCGCGCGGCACGCACGACAGGTTCCACCGGCTGGTGCGCGCCACACTGCACACGAGCGGTCAGTTCGTCGTGCGCTTCGCAATCGCGATCATCGCCGCGCTCGTCGGTCTGAGCATCGTGCTCGGCCTGGACATGCTGCTGGGCGCGTTCGCCGCGGGCATCCTCACCCGGGTGCTGCTCTCCGGTGCGCGCAAGGAGGACGCGGAGCAGATCGAGGGCAAGCTCGAGGCGGTGGCGTTCGGCTTCGTCGTTCCGGTGTTCTTCATCGCGACCGGCGTCACGTTCGACCTGCGGGGGCTGCTGGCGGACTCGCGAGCACTCATCCTGCTGCCGATCTTCGTCGTGCTGCTGCTGATCGTGCGCGGCCTCCCCGGCACGATCGCCGCACCGCCCGGGTCGACCGGCCGTGATCGCGGCGCGCTCACGCTGTTCGCCGCGACCGGTCTGCCGATCATGGTGGCCGTCACCAACATCGGTCTCGAGGAGCACGACCTCTCCACCGGCACGGCCAGCGCTCTCGTGGGAGCCGGCATGATCTCCGTGCTGTTGTTCCCCGTGATCGCGCTGACGCTCCGTCGCGGGTCGGCAGACGGCGGCGTGCGTCCGCCGGACGCGGAGCACGTGCCGACCGTCGGCTGAGGCCCCGGCGGTCGGTGCAGGACCGTCAGCGCTGCACGGCGAACGATTCGCCCGGGCGCACCGCCCGCAGCTGATAGGCGCCGTCGAAGCCGAGCCCCCGCGTGGTCCAGCGCGGCGTGACGCTGCGGGCATCCGTATCGAACGCGAGCATGAGCCGGTGCGGCGTGTCGATGAAGGCCACGTCGACGCGCACGATGCCGTCGGACGAGCGGATGCCACCACGCACCGCGACCGGGACCTCGAGCGTTCCCGAATCCGCACCCTCGGTCACGACCCACTCTCCGTCGCCGATGCGGCCGCCGACCGTTCCGGACGGCGTGCCGGAGGTGCGGCGCGGACCCACTGCCGCGACCCATCCGTCGATGCCCTCGTCTTCGGCGTCGGTCGGCTCTGCGGCGTCCTGCTCCCGCAGCGTCGCTCGCCACCCGTCGCCGTCGCGCTCCAGCGTCACCGCAGCGAGCGCCTCGTACTCCTCCAGCGACATGGCGTCATCAGCGCGGCGGTACTCGCCGGCCGCAGAGCCGTCGAGCTGGGCGAGCGAGCCGAGCGTCTCCTCGAAGCCGATGCTGTAGCGCAGGTCGTGCAGCGCATCCGAGCCCGCCGGCCGAGGCTGGAGCGGCGCATCGTGGAACGCCGGGAGCAGGTGCTTCCACACACGGTTCAGCACGTCCTGCATGTCGACGGTCTGCGACGTGATCGCCACGACGGCGTCGTGCTCGGGCAGAACGATGCAGTACTGGCCGAACGCGCCGTCGCCGCGATAGCCGTGCCTGGCCATCCAGAACTGGAACCCGTACCCCTGCTCCCAGTCGGAGTCGGCCTGAGTGAGTCCGCCGGGCGCTGCGTTGTCCACGTGCTTGCTGGTCGCTTCGCGCACCCATGACTCCGGCAGCAGGCGCTGCCCGTTCCACACTCCGCCCGCGAGGTACAGCTGCCCGAGTTTCGCGACGGCCTCCGGGGTCGCGAACAGACCGGAGAAGCCGAGTTCGACATCCACCGGCTCCTGCTGCCAGCCCACCGGGGCGATGCCCAGCGGCTCCAGCAGTCGGGGCCGCAGGTACTCGCTGAGTCGCACGCCGGAACCGCGCTGGATGATCGCGGCGAGCGTGTAGGTGGCCAACTGGTTGTAGGTGAAGACGCTGCCGGGCTCGCGCTCCGGCGGGG
>NZ_JBQCIE010000040.1:0-38691 GCF_051954055.1 Humibacter sp.
CGTGCGGTACGAGGTGCGTCAGAACAAGAGCTTCTACGAGGTGGACTCCTCCGAGGCGGCCTGGAACACCGGCCGCGAGGAGGAGGGCGGCAACCTCGCCAACAAGACCCCGTACAAGGGCGGCTACTTCCCCGTCTCCCCCGTCGACAAGCAGGCCGACCTGCGCGACGACATCTCCCTGAAGCTGATCGACGCGGGCCTCATCCTGGAGCGTGCGCACCACGAGGTGGGCACCGGCGGCCAGGCGGAGATCAACTACCGCTTCGACACCATGGTCCACGCCGCGGACGACATCCTGAAGTTCAAGTACATCGTCAAGAACACCGCCAACGAGTGGGGCAAGACCGCCACCTTCATGCCGAAGCCGCTCTTCGGCGACAACGGCTCGGGCATGCACACCCACCAGTCGCTGTGGAACGACGGCAAGCCGCTGTTCTACGACGAGGCCGGCTACGGCGGCCTGTCGGACATCGCGCGCTGGTACATCGGCGGTCTCCTCAAGCACGCCCCGGCGGTGCTGGCCTTCACGAACCCGACGGTGAACTCCTTCCACCGTCTGGTCCCCGGATTCGAGGCCCCGGTCAACCTGGTCTACTCGGCCGGCAACCGCTCGGCGTCGATCCGCATCCCGATCACCGGCTCCAACCCGAAGGCCAAGCGCATCGAGTTCCGCGCACCCGACGCGTCCGGCAACCCGTACCTCGCCTTCGCCGCGCAGCTGATGGCGGGCCTCGACGGCATCAAGAACCGCATCGAGCCGCACGAGCCGGTCGACAAGGACCTCTACGAGCTGCCGCCCGAGGAGGCGAAGGCCATCCCGCAGGTGCCGGGAACCCTGGATGCCGTGCTCGACGCCCTGGAGGCCGACCACGACTTCCTCACCGCCGGCAACGTGTTCACGCCCGAGCTCATCGAGACCTGGATCGACTACAAGCGCGAGAAGGAGATCAAGCCGCTCGCGCAGCGTCCGCACCCGTTCGAGTTCGAGCTGTACTACGGAGTCTGAGCCCTCAGGCGCAATCGGAAGCGGGCCGTCCTTCAGGGGCGGCCCGCTTCGTCGTCTAGACCCATGTGGTTGTGCTTCGACGAGCTCAGGAGTCGTAGAAGTTGCGCTCGAACACCGCTCGCGCCCGCCTGGTGACCGCGAGGTACTCCTCCTCGAGGGCGCTCGCCGATCCCCGCGGGTAGCCGAGCAGCCGGGCGACGCCGTCCAAAGCCTTGCGCTCGGAGGGCAGCAGGTCCGAGGTCTTGTTCGTCCACAACGTGACGGCGCTGCGCGCGCGGGAGGCGAGCATCCACGCCTCGCGCAGGCGTTCGGCATCCGCCTGTTCCAGAAGTCCGAGGTCGACGCAGGCAGTGAGGGCGTCGAGCGTGGAGGTGGTGCGCAGAGCGGGCGAGGATGCGGCGTGCTGGAGCTGCTGAAGCTGAACGAGCCACTCCACGTCGCTGAGCGAGCCTCGGCCCAGCTTGAGGTGTCTTGCCGGGTCGGCGCCCTGCGGTAGGCGCTCGTTCTCCACCCGCGCCTTGATGCGCTTGACCTCGCGCACGTCGCGCTCTGAGATGGAGGACGGGTAGCGCACCGAGTCGGCGAGCCGTTCGAAGTCGGCGAGCAGGCCACCGTCGCCCGCGATGCCCCGCGCCCGCAGCAGGGCCTGCGCCTCCCAGGTGAGGGACCACCGCTGATAGTAGGCGCGGTAGGAGTCCAGCGAACGGGCGGGCGTGCCGTTCTTCCCCTCCGGGCGCAGGTCCAGATCGAGCTCGAAGGGCAGGCGAGCGTCGTCGGTGAGCCGGTTCAGCTCGGAGACGATCGACAGGGCCGCCGGATGCACGGCCTCGGTCTCCACTCCGTCGTGCGGGCGGAAGACGTAGACGACGTCCGCGTCGGAGCCGAAACCCAGCTCCCTGCCGCCGAAGCGCCCCATCGCGATCACCGCGAACTCCATGGGCGCCGGTGCCTCGGCACGGATCGCCGAGAGGATGCCGGTGATCGTCACCTCGGTGATGTCGGTGAGTCCGGCGGCCAGCTCCGTGACGTTCGCGACGCCGAGGATGCCGGCGAACGCGAGTCTCAACACCTCCCTGCGCCGAACGGCGCGGATCGCCCTCGCCGCCGCGTCCGGCGTCTCGTGGCGGTCGAGGATGGCCGCGACCTCGTCGTCGAGCGCGGCGCGCGGCCTGGCGCGAAGGTCCGCGTCGTCGTCGAGCCATGCGACGCTCTCCGGGATGAGCCCGAGCAGCTCGCCGGCGAACCGGGACCCCGAGAGCACGCGGGTCAACCGCTCGGCCGCACCGGACGAGTCGCGGAGCATCCGCAGGAACCAATGCGTACCGCCGAGATCCTCGCTCAGCCGCCGGAACGTGAGCAGCCCGTAGTCGGGGTCGGCGCCGTCGGCGAACCACTGCAGCATGACCGGAAGCAGGGTGCGCTGGATGGCCGCGCGCCGCGAGACGCCCGACGTCAACGCGGCGATGTGCTGCAGCGCCCCCTGCGGGTCGACGAAGCCGATGGCGGCGAGGCGAGCCTGAGCCTGCTCGCTGGTCAGGGCCTGCTCTCCGGTGAGCGCGCCTTCGTCCCCTGGCAGTGCCGCCACCGCCGCGAGCAGCGGGCGGTAGAACAAACGCTCATGGAGCCCGCGCACCCGGCGCTTCACGGCGGCCCAGACATCCGTCAGCTCGTCGGCTCCGGCGGCCAGGCCCGTCGCTCTGGCGAGCACACGCAAACGGTGCTCGTCGCGCGGCATGAGATGGGTGCGGCGGAGCTCGGAGAGCTGGATGCGATGCTCGAGCAGGCGCAGTACCCGGTAGTCGCGCGCGAACTCGGCGGCCTCTGCCCGACCGATGTAGCCCGCGGCGGCGAGGGCCGCGAGGGCGGGCAGCGTTCCAGCGACCCGCACCGTGGGATCGGTATGCCCATGCACGAGCTGCAGCAGTTGCACCGTGAACTCGATGTCACGCAATCCGCCCGGCCCGAGCTTCAGCTGCCTGTCCACTTCGTCGGCAGGGATGTTCGCTGTCACGCGCTCGCGCATGCGCTGCACGGACTCGACGAAGTTCTCCCGTTCCGCGCTCGACCAGACGAACGGGGCGAGCGCATCCGTGTACCGGCGTCCGAGGGCCGGATCTCCGGCGATCGGCCGCGCCTTGAGCTGAGCCTGGAACTCCCAGCCCTGCGCCCAGCGGTCGTAGTACGCGAGATGGGATTCGAGGGTGCGCACCAGCGCGCCGTCCTTGCCCTCGGGGCGCAGATTCGCGTCCACCTCCCACAGCGGCGGCTCGATCGCGAACTCGTCGATCCCCCGCATGGTCAAGGTCGCGAGCCTGGTACCGACGTCGACCGCCCTCGCGGACGACACGCCCGCCGCCTCGTCCCCCTCGACCACGAAGATGACATCGACGTCGCTCAGGTAGTTGAGCTCCTCGGCCCCGGTCTTGCCCATGCCGATCACGGCCAGTTTCGTTCCCGCGACGTCGGCGGCCGGGAAGGTTCCCGGCCCTGTGCCGCTCGCGGTCGCACGTGCGACGGCCAGCGACGCGTCGAGGGCGGCGCCGGCGAGTGCGGCGAGCGTGCGAGCTATCGCGGCGATGCCGTCGACCGGGTCGCTCTGCTGCAGGTCGAAGGCCGCGATCTCTGTGAGCCGAGTGCGGTAGCGGGCGCGCAGGGCGATCCAGGCATCCTCCCCCGCGATGGAGGCGACGCCGTCCCGTGCGCCGACCGATTCCAGCAGGTCCTGGCGCAGGTCCGACTCGGTCGGCAGACTTTCCAGCGGCCGCGCGAACACGCCGAGGGCTTCCGGCCGACGCATCAGGAACTCGGCGAGCCCGCTGGAGGCTCCGATGACCTGCAGAAGCCGGTGGACGGCATCGGGGTCGGCGAACAACCCTGCGGTCTCGTCCGGCCGGCGACGCAGCAGGGCGAGCATCCTCTCGAGCGCGGCGTCCGGGTCGGCCACGTCGACGACGAGCTCGATGAACCGCTGAGGCGGCGGACCGCCGAGGGCGGCCAGCTCATCCAGGCGGGAGCGGGCGTCAGAAAGCCCCACGAAGCCCGCCCTGGCCAGAGCGGTCAACGTGATCGGCGGCATCTGTATGGATTCCTGCGTGGTGAACGGGCTCGAGGGATGCCGGTCGATCAGAGGATCTCGAGGTTCGTGCGCAGCTCGTACGGCGTGACCTGGGCGCGGTACTCGCGGAAGTCGCGCTGCTTGTTGGCGAGCACGTAGTTGAAGACCTGCTCCCCCAGCGTCTCTGCGACGAGCTCCGACTCCTCCATGCGCTGCACCGCCTGGTCGAGGCTCGACGGCAGCGCGTGGTAGCCCAACGCGCGCCGTTCAGCGTCGCTCAGCGCCCACACGTCGTCCTCCGCCTCGGGCGGAAGCTCGTACTCCTGCTCGATTCCCTTGAGGCCGGCCGCCAGGAGCAGCGAGAACGCGAGATACGGGTTCGCCGCGGAGTCGATTCCGCGGTACTCCACCCGAGCGCTCTGTCCCTTGCTCGGCTTGTAGAGCGGAACGCGCACCAGGGCCGAACGGTTGTTGTGGCCCCAGCACACGTAGCTGGGTGCCTCGTCACCACCCCACAACCGCTTGTACGAGTTGACGAACTGGTTGGTCACCGCCGTGATCTCCGGTGCGTGCTGCAGTACACCGGCGATGAACTGCCTCGCCACCTTGGAGAGCTGATACTCCGCACCCGGTGCGAAGAACGCGTTCGTGTCGCCCTCGAACAGCGACAGGTGCGTGTGCATGCCGCTTCCCGGATGCCCGGTGAGCGGCTTCGGCATGAATGTCGCGTACACGCCCTGCTCGATCGCCACCTCTTTGATCACCGTGCGGAACGTCATGATGTTGTCGGCCGTGGTGAGCGCGTCCGCGTAGCGCAGATCGATCTCGTTCTGCCCGGGGCCGACCTCGTGGTGGCTGAACTCCACCGAGATCCCGAGGTCTTCGAGCATCCGTACCGACCGTCGACGGAAGTCGTGCGCCGTGCCGCCCGGCACGTTGTCGAAGTATCCGGCGGAGTCGACCGGCTCGGGGCCGCTCTCGCCGAACTTCGACGACTTCAGCAGGTAGAACTCGATCTCGGGATGCGTGTAGAACGTGAACCCACGCTCCGCCGCCTTCTCGAGCGTGCGCTTGAGCACGTTGCGGGGATCCGCTACGGCCGGCTCGCCGTCCGGCGTGGTGATGTCGCAGAACATGCGGGCGGTGGGGTCGACCTCGCCGCGCCACGGCAGGATCTGGAAGGTCGTGGGATCCGGATGCGCGAGCAGGTCGGACTCGAAGGTACGTGTGAGACCCTCGATCGCCGAACCGTCGAAGCCGAGCCCCTCCGTGAAGGCGCCCTCCACCTCGGCCGGCGCGATCGCCACGGACTTCAGTGTGCCGACGACATCGGTGAACCACAGGCGGATGAACTTCACGCCGCGTTCCTCGATGGTACGGAGCACGAAGTCGCGCTGCTTGTCCATGAAGATCCCTTTCCTCGCGCTCGCGGTCGGTGACGGTGGGACGGATCCAGATTATCTGGTAGTAGCGGCGTGGATAGACTGACCGCCATGGCTGAGCAGGCAAGCGAACCGTCGTCCAACGCTGCCGAGGAGCGGCCGTATGGCGGCGCTTCTGAAGGCGGGCCGCGTCGGGTGCGCACGAGGCACTTCCAGAACGCGAAGGCCAGCGGGATCAAGATCACCGGGCTCACGAGCTATGACATGCTGAGCGCGCAGATCTTCGACGAGGCGGGCATCGACTTTCTCCTGGTCGGCGACTCCGCGGGCAACAACGTCTTCGGTTACGACACCACCCTTCCGGTGCGCGTCGACGACCTCATTCCGCTCACCCGTGCCGTCGCGCACGCCGTTCGCCGTGCCTTCGTGGTGGCCGACATGCCGTTCGGGTCATACGAGACCGACGTGCAAGACGCGCTGCACACCGCCGTGCGCTTCATGAAGGAGACCGGAGCGCACGCGGTCAAGCTCGAGGGCGGTCGGCGAAGCGCTAAGCAGATCCGCCGCATCGTCGACGCGGGCATCCCTGTGATGGCCCACATCGGCTACACGCCGCAGAGCGAGCACCAGCTCGGTGGTCACATCATCCAGGGGCGCGGCGAGTCGGGTGTCGAGGCGCTGCTCGCCGACGCCCATGCCGTCGAAGAGGCGGGAGCCTTCGCTGTGGTGCTGGAGATGGTGCCGGCGGATGCCGCGGCGCAGGTCACGAAGGAGCTCGGTATCCCGACCATCGGCGTGGGTGCCGGGCCCGACGTCGACGGACAGCTGCTGGTCTGGACGGACTGGGCCGGGTTCACGACGGGTCGGGTTCCGCGCTTCGTGCGCCAGTACGCCGACCTCAAGGGCGTTCTAGGCGACGCGGCGCGACGGTACCGCGACGATGTCGAACAGGGCGAGTACCCGGGGCCCGAACACAGCTACTGAGTCGTCGGCGCCCTCAAGCGCCCGCCCGAGCGGGCGATCAGCCGGTCAGCGCCCGGAGCTTCAGTTGCCCTCTGCGGCGTCTTCGTCTGCCCAGCGCTGGCTGTTCTCGCGGATCTTGTCCCACGCGTGTTCGGCGCCCTCGCGGGTGTCGAACGGCCCCAGCCTATCGGGCAGCGGCGACTTGAGGCCCTGCTCGACCTGACCGGTCTTGGTGTTGTACCAGAACTTGTGCACCATGTCGTCGTCGTACGCCTCGGCCATAGGGTTGATCTTATGCCCAAGGACTCCTCTGGCCACCTGATACCTGGTCGCGTCTCGCCCCGTCGACCGGTTCCCGCTTCCATTCCCCGTCCGGAATACGTCGGCCGTCCCAGCCCTGCCCGAGACGACCGCGGCGACGTCTATCCGGCGGAGGAGATCGAGCTGATCCGCGAGTCCGGCCGGATCGCCGCGCAGGCGATCGCTCTCGTCGGCGAACACGCCAGACCGGGAGTGACGACGGAGGAACTCGACGCCGTGGCGCACGAGTTCCTTGTCGCTCAGGATGCCTATCCCTCCACACTCGGCTACCGCGGCTACCCCAAATCCAGCTGCACCTCCGTGAACGAGGTCATCTGCCACGGCATCCCCGACGACACCGTGCTCGAGGATGGCGACATCGTCAACGTCGACATCACCGCGTTCAAGAACGGGGTTCACGGCGACAGCAATCAGACCTTCATCGTCGGGCGGGCATCCGACGAGGTGACGCAGCTCGTCGAGCGCACCCGCGAGGCACTGAACCGGGGCATCAAGGCGGTGGCGCCCGGCCGGCAGGTTAACGTGATCGGCCGCGCCATCGAGTCGTACGCCAAGCGCTTCGGCTACGGCGTCGTGCGCGACTTCACCGGGCACGGCGTCGGTCGCTCATTCCACTCGGGGCTGATCATCCCGCACTACGACTCTGCACCGGCGTATGGCACCGAGATGGTGCCTGGCATGGTCTTCACGATCGAGCCGATGCTGACGCTCGGCAGCCGCGACTGGGACATGTGGGAAGACGACTGGACCGTGACCACGAAGGACAAGTCGATCACCGCTCAGTTCGAGCACACGCTCGTCGTCACGGAGCGGGGCGCCGAGATTCTGACCCTTCCTTGAGCCGGTAGATTTCCCTCATGACCTCCACGACGGCAATCGGGATCGACATCGGCGGAACGGGGATCAAGGGCGGCATCGTCGACCTGAAGTCCGGAGAGCTGGTCAGTGACCGGGTCAAGCTGGCCACGCCCAAGGGAGGCAAGCCCGACGACATCGTCGAGACCACCAGGGAGGTGCTCGAAGCTCTCGCCGGCGACGATCCGAACGCGCCCGTCGGCGTGTGCTTCCCCGCCATCGTCAAGAACGGCCGAACCATGTCGGCCGCCAACGTCTCCAAGAAGTGGGTAGGGCTCGAAGCGGAGAAGCTCTTCGAGAAGACGCTCGAGCGCGACATCCTCTTCGTCAACGATGCCGATGCCGCCGGCTACGCCGAGACGGAGTTCGGTGCGGCGAAGGATGTCGACGGCCTCGTCATCCTGACCACCCTGGGAACCGGTATCGGCTCGGCCCTGATCTATGACGGCGTGCTGGTTCCGAATGCCGAGCTCGGGCACCTCGAGATCGGCGGCCACGACGCGGAGAGTCGCGCCGCGTACTCGGCGAAGGAGCGCGAGGACCTCGACTGGGCGCACTGGAGCAAGCGGCTCACCAAGTACTACCGCACCGTCGAGTTCCTCTTCTCCCCCGACCTCTTCGTGGTGGGTGGCGGTGTCTCCAAGCACTGGGACGAGTTCGGCGATCAGATCGACATCGACACGAAGATCGTGCCCGCCGTACACCGCAACAACGCAGGCATCCTGGGCGCCGCGGCGCTCGCCTCGCGCGGCCATCACAAGCGGCCGGTCGCCACGGCCTGAGCGGCACCGTCGACGAGGGGGAACGGGCCGGCTGATACGCCGGGTTCTGTCCGGACGCAGGCGCTCGCGCGGTGCATCCTGGACGGCCATCTATCTCGGAGCCGCGTTGCCGCGACCCTCTAGCGGTCTACCCGGGAACGAGACGAGCAGCCTCATGGTTCCCTGTCTGACCTTGCTCCGGACGAGGTTTGCCGAGCCGGCCGGGTCACCCCGGTCGCTGGTGGTCTCTTACACCGCCGTTTCACCCTTACTCTCGCTTTCGCGAGGGCGGTCTGTTTTCTGTGGCACTGTCTCGCGGGTCACCCCGGGTGGGCGTTACCCACCGTCCTGCTCTGCGGAGCCCGGACGTTCCTCGGCGGCACCCGTCAGACGGATGCCGACGCGACCGTCTTGCCGGCCCGTTCGCACTCCAGAGTAGTGGACGACGGGCATCCGATCGGTCCGGGTGCGATCAGGAGTTCTCGTCACGGATGAGGATGGCTCCGCTGTCGGGGCAGAGCACCACCTCGTCGTCCGCCGCCGAGCGCACATCGGCCAGGTCTGACGGCGAGAGCTTCATGTTCGACGCGAGCGACACGCCTCCCACGAGCCGAGCCGCGCCGATGCCGTAGCGGTCGCGCTGCTTCTCATAGAGTGCGACGAGCTCGGCGGGAAGGCCGGATGCGATCGCCGCGCGGTCGGCCGCGGCATCCGATCGCTTGCGCTCCCAGGTCTCGACCTCTGCGGCGCGCTCGATCTCGAGCTGCGACACCTTCGCCCCGATCTCGGCGCCCTCCGCATCGATTCCTGCGAGCTGCGCTTCGAGCGTCTCGATGCGTTCCATGATCGCCAGCTCGATGTCTTCGAGATCGCTCCGACGCTTGCGCAGCGACTGCAGCTCGGCCTCGAGAGCGGCGACGTCCTTCACCGAGGCGGTGTGCTGAACCCGTTCGGAGTCCCGCGCCATGCGGGCCTCGACGACCTCGACATCCGATTCCAGCCGGGAGAGCTCCGCCCGGGCGTCCTCGAGTTCTCCGGTCACCCCGAGTCTGCGCCCACGGATTTCTGCCGCCTGTGGTTCGAGCTCGGCGAGCTGCTTCGCCTGCGATGGGTTCGCGATCGAGCGCGTCGCCTGCGCGATCGAGGTGTCGAGCTCCTGCACCCGCAGCAGCTCGCGTTGGTCGCGTGGATCAGCCTTCACAGCACTCATCTCGTCGTGGTCTACCGGGTATTGATCTGCTCTACGTTATTGCACGGTGTTCGCCGCTCGGGCGTCACTGCACGACCGCGAAGTCCCACGGATCGGTCCGCAGCTCGCTGACCACGACATCCAGTCCTGGCAGCGCCTCGCGCAGCTGCGCGGCCGCTACGTCGAGCCAGAGCCATTCCGCCGCCCAGTGCGACACGTCGATCAGCGCGGGCCCGCCCGCAACACGGGCCTGCTCGATCGCCTCGGACGCCGGATGGTGCCGAAGGTCGGAGGTGATGTAGACGTCCGCCCCGCGCACCGCCGGCTCTGCGAGGAACGCGTCCCCCGCACCGCCGCACAGGGCGACCGTGGTCACCGGTCGCGCGTACTCCCCCGCGACGCGCACTCCCGTCGCGGTGGGCGGCAGGATTTCCGCGATGCTGCGTGCAAGATGCCCGAGTGTGCTGGGTTCCGGCAGCGTTCCCACCCGCCCGAGTCCTGAGGCCTCGTCCGTCCCTTCGACCAGGGGGCGAGCATCCATCAGTCCCAGCCGCGACGCGAACACGTCGGACACCCCGTCGGGCACGACGTCGGCGTTCGTGTGCGCGGTGACGAGGGCGCATCCCGCGCGGATGAGCTTCGCGACGAGCGCGCCCTTGTACCTGTCCTCGGCGACGCTGGTGACACCGCGCAACAGCAGCGGATGGTGCGCGAGCAGCAGGTCGTAACCGCCGTCGACAGCCTCCTGAACCGTGTCGGAGACGGCATCCACACTCAGCAGCATCCGGGAGACGGATGCGCGAGGGTCTCCGGTCACGAGGCCAGGCGCATCCCACTGCTCGGCCCCCGAAACCGGCCAGAGCCGCTCGACAACGGATAGGAACTCGGCGATCGTCGGCATCGTTCGAGCCTACGGCGTCGCCGGCCAAGAACAGGCGGACGACCAGGATCAGTGTGGCCGGAATCGTGTTGCGGACCGGGCCGAACGTCGCCGGGCAGACGATGACCTCGGCCGTTCGCTCGAGCCCCCGGTCAGCGAGGTGAGCCCGAGCGGGACGAACGAGAGCGCGATGCCCAGCAGTGCGGCGACGACGACCTGGATCACGTTGAGACCCATAGCGACCATGACGGCACCGAGCCCCACGACGAGCACCGAGGCACCGATGGCGAACCAGAGCCAGAACAGCCGGCTCGCTCGCCCGACCGGGGTGGCGATCGGGGTGAGCCCGTATTCATCCTCGCCGACATCCGCGTCGAGCTCCGGCTCTTCGGCTGGTTGCTCATCCGAGGGTTGGGGCTCGTTCGACGCAGACGATTCGTCCTGCGGCGATGGGCCCATGCCGGAGAGCAGTGCTTCGAGGCGCTCGATGGCGGCGAGCGTGTCTCCCGACTCGGCCTGTGCCGCGATCTCCCGCTCCGCGTCCGTGCGCGGCTCGTACGGCGGCTCCGCCGGCCGAACGGGCAGGAACAGCGATTCCTGACGGATGATCGGCAGCGAGGCCGTGAGCAGCGACACCTCGTTCTCCAGCGCGCCGGCGAGCTCGTCATCGTCGTGCAGATCGGATGCCGCATCGGGCGGCTGCGGCGCAACGAAGGAGGTCCTCCGCTTCGGCGGTCCCGGCGCCTCGGCGTCGTCGGGCTCGCTCGGGCCGGCCTCCCCCATGTCGGTCCCCATAGCGTGAGTCTATGGGGACCGATCTGGGCCGGGCGACGTACGATCTTCGTATCATGGACGCGGCGATCCCCACCCCCTACGAAGACCTGCTCCGCGATGTTCTCGAGCACGGTACGCACAAGTCGGACCGCACGGGCACCGGCACCCGCAGCGTCTTCGGACGGCAACTGCGGTTCGACCTCGCCGAAGGCTTCCCGCTGATCACGACGAAGCGCGTGCACTTCAGGTCCATCGCGTACGAGCTTCTCTGGTTCCTGCGCGGCGACTCCAACGTGCGCTGGCTCCAGGAGCACGGCGTCACCATCTGGGACGAGTGGGCGGATGCCGACGGCGACCTCGGCCCGGTGTACGGCGTTCAATGGCGTTCGTGGCCGGCGCCCGACGGGCGACACCTCGATCAGATCTCCGGGGTCCTCGAGACCCTCCGCAGCGATCCAGATTCGCGGCGGATGATCGTGTCTGCTTGGAACGTGGCGGAGATCCCGAACATGGCGCTGGCACCGTGCCACGCCCTGTTCCAGTTCTACGTGGCCGACGGCAAGCTCTCCTGCCAGCTGTATCAGCGCAGCGCCGATCTCTTCCTCGGAGTGCCGTTCAACATCGCGAGCTACGCGCTGCTCACCCATCTGGTCGCCGACCAGGTCGGACTCGACGTCGGCGAATTCGTCTGGACCGGCGGCGACTGCCACATCTATGACAATCACGTCGAGCAGGTCACCGAGCAGGTATCGCGCGAACCGTTCCCGGCGCCGCGCCTGGCGATCACGAGGCATCCGGAGAGCATCTTCGACTACCGGTTCGAGGACTTCGAGGTCATCGGATATCAGCACCACCCCGCCATTCGCGCGGCCGTGGCCGTATGACCATCGCACTGATCTGGGCGCAGGCGCACTCCGGGGTGATCGGCGCGGGCGGCGGCATCCCCTGGCGCGTGCCTGAGGACAGCAGACGATTCCGTGCGCTGACGATGAGCGGCGACGTCATCATGGGACGCAAGACGTGGGACTCGCTGCCTGCTCGTTTCCGCCCGCTTCCCGGCAGGCGGAACATCGTCGTGACCCGTGACGCGAACTGGTCGGCCGTCGGCGCCGAGCGAGCCGGTTCCGTCGATGAAGCGCTCGGCATGCTGTCTGGTGACGGCTGGATCACCGGCGGCGGCGAGATCTACGCGGAATCGATCGGGCGTGCCGATCGCCTCGAGGTGACGGAGATCGACGCCGACCTCGCCGGTGACACCCGCGCACCGGTCATCGGCGACGAGTGGATGCTTGCAAGCACCGACCCGGAGGACGGCTGGGCGACGTCGGAGACGGGACTTTGCTACCGCTTCCTCACCTATGTGCGGGAATGAGCACCGACCTCTGACGACGACCACTCAGCCGCCGGCGACGACCAAGCGGACGCGACTTGTCAGTGCTGGCGATAGGCGGAGCGGCCGAGCTGGAACGCTGCCGCGAGGCCGAGAATCAGTCCGACGATGCCGACGGTACCGATGAATCCCCAGAGCAGCGCTTCGATCATGTGTCCATTATCCCAGAAAGCATGACGCACCGTTGCCGCTCCTCGGCGACGGTGTCAGACTCGAGAAGGTCGGGCGCTCCCCGGCACGGTGGCATGCATGGATCGCGAGAAGATGACTGAGACGTCGGCGGAAAAGCCGGGGCGTCGCGCGAGCATCCGGCGGGCCGCGGTTCTCTTCGTCGTGCTCTTGACGGCATCCGCCGCCGGCATCGGCGCTGTACCCGCAGAAGGCTGTGTCAGCGGATGCTCCACGGACACGCCGACTCCCACGCCGGACCCGGGAACCAACACGCCGACGCCCACCCCCACACCGTCGGACACTCCTACGTCGAGTGCAACGCCCACGCCTACCGGAACGCCGACGCCGACGGACACTCCCACTCCGAGCGGAACCCCTACTCCCCCGCCGGCCACCTCACCGGGTGACGGTTCTACGTCGCCGCCCGACACCGACACCGCCACCCCGACACCCAGCATCGACGGCGACAGCACGCTGGCCGCTGTCGATGGTTCCGGCATCAGCGACGCCGCGATGCAGAGCCTGCAGACGGCGATCGACAAGGCGCAGGCCGCTGTCGATGCCGCGCAGTCGGTGCTCGATTCCGCGACATCGGAGTACGACGCGACCAAGACCGCATACGCGAACGCGAAGAACCTCGCGACCTCGGCCGACGCCATCGCGAAGTCCGCGGAGAGTGCGGCGAAGGCGGCTGTCGCCAAGCTCATGGTCGCTCTGCAGCAGACGCATGCGGATCAGGCCACGACGACCATCGGTGCCATCTTCGGTGATGAGGCCGCCGGTGGCGACGCCGACCTCCTCCAACGCCTCACCGCGGCCAACCAGCTGGGCAGCATGCACGGACCGCTCGACACTCTGACGAAGCGCGCGGAGTCGACCGCCAAGCGCGCCGATGCGATGAAGGCGGCGGCGGCGAAAGCGGATGCCGCGCTCGCGGCGATCCCGTTGACGCAGAAGCGAGCGGCGGAGAAGGCAGCGCAGTCCGCTGTCGACGCTGCGCAGGCATCCCTCGATGCCGCGACGGGGGCCATGATCACGGCATCGAGCAATGGGGCGGACAGCGGCTTCACCGACGACTTCACGCTCGCGCCCGGCAGCTGGGTCGATCCGGTGAAGGGGCCCATCACAGACGTGTTCGGCCCTCGTCCGTCGCAGCCGGCCGGCACTCCGGTCTTCCATCCCGGTGTGGACATCGGAGCCGGATGCATGAGCGTGATCGTGGCGGCCGCCGACGGCACCGTCAGCTACGCGGGCCCGTACAGCGGGTACGGCAATTTCATCCTGATCGATCACGGCGACGGTGTGCAGACCGCTTACGGACACATCTCGGACGGAACGATCATGGTCGCACCGGGCGACCAGGTGACGGCCGGACAACCGATCGCGCGCGTGGGCAGCACAGGCGAATCGACCGGATGTCATCTGCACATCGAGGTGAGGGTGAACGGCAACGCGATCGACCCGACGCCCTTCTTCCTGAACAGGGGCGTCGTACTCGGCTCGTCCTGACCTCTGTTCGTCAGCGCCCGAACAACAGGTCGATCAGCGTGGGGATCGCGATCGCCCCAGGACCGAACACGGCGATCACAGCTGACAATGCCAGCAGCAGCAGGTCGTACTCCGGCCCGCCCTTCTGCGCCCAGTACTTGCTGTGCCAGCGGAAGACCTGCATCCCGGTCGTGATGAGCATGAGGAGGATGACGCCGAGACCGGCCCACTGAGCGAGCACGCCAGTGGCGAACGACAGAGCGGCAGCGAGCTCCGCGATGGCGACCACCAGCGCCAGGGGCACCGGCACGCCGTCGTTCTTCGCGAACGCCCTGATGTCTTTGAGCTTCAGGATGCCCTCGCGAGCGAAGGCCACGGTCAGCAGCGCTCGCACGAGCAGAAGCACGATCGCCGCGATCAGCGGTGAGACGACGAATGTCATGAGGCCCCCTGGGGCGATCGTACCGGCACGCGGGCGGGATCAGGCGGAGGCATCCTGCTCGGAGTGCCTCAGCGCTTCGCCGATGTCGAGCGCGACATCCGTATAGTCCACTCCGGCGACGGTGTGGTGGTGGCCGGGCACCGGTTGCATTCCCCTTCCGACGTAGAAGCCCAGGCTGGTGTCGCGCGACTCCGCCCAGAGTGTCGCCGCGCCGCGGCCGCGAACGCGGTCGAGTACGCCGTCGAACAGGGCGGTGCCGACGCCGCTGCCCTGCAGCTCCGGTGACACCGCCATCTGGCGGAGCCGCCACGCCGGGCCCGGCGCCGCGAAACGCGGCGACGAAGGCATCACGCTCACGACGCAGACGACCGCTCCCGATGCATCCGTGGCCGCCAGATGGAAGGCGCCGGGTACATCGTCGTCCGGAAGGTGAAGCTCGAGGTCGATCCGGTCGCGGCGCAGCATCTCGCGGCGAAGTGCGTATGTCTCGGCCACCTCGACCTCGATAACGTTCCAGTCCATATCCGCCCTCGCCTCACTGCTTCAGGAGCGCGGTCATCGGTGTGGCGCTCGCGTCCTCAGCACTCAGGGGCGCGAGCCCCCACTCGAGTTCGATGGTCCGAAGCAGGGAGTAGTGGGTGAACGGCGCGGCTGAAACCGTGTGCACCCGAGCGGCCGAGCCGGCGAAGATGCAGGTGACCACGTTGTCGGCCTGGTCGCCCTCGTCGAAGGTGATGACGAGAAGCGAGCGCTGCCTGGTGAAAGCGGCCGACGCGAGGATGCGCGGAACGTTCGCTTGGAGCCACGCATCTCCCGTGGCGATCGAGCAGTCGTGCATGTCGTCGCACAGGTTCGGGCTGATGAAGGCGTAGTCGGGAAGCTCACCGGTCAGGTCGGCGGTGAACCGGGAATACGGGACGTCATGGGCCGCGCAGTATGCCGCGTCGCCCGTCACGCTCGGGAAGTAGAGGAACGGATTGTGCTTCACCGCATACGGGCCGCTGTTCTCACTGGTGCATGGCGCTGGCATGCTCTCGGCATACATCTTCCAGGTTCGGCCCGATTGGTCGAGCTCCTGGGCGATGTTCGGCCCGGTGTCCAGGCAGGAGCCGCCGGGAGGATTGCAATCCGTCGTGATGCCCGCCGTCGAGCCGCTGGTCAGCGCGAGATAGTTCGGCAGGCTCGGATGCGTCACCGCCGAGTACCGCGACGCGAGGGCGGAGGTCTTCGCGAGGCGGGTCAGGTACGGAGCCTCCGGGCTGCCGATGACGGACGATGCCGGCTTGTTCTCGTCGACGATGATGACCACGTGCTGAAGAGGCTCAGCGTTCGTCCGTGTACGGGTCGGCTCGGACGCTGAGCTCGGTCGCGCGGTCGAGTGCGTCGGGGTGGAGCCGGCCCCGACGCACGCACTGAGAACGAGCGCGATCGCGACCGCGCACATCGCCATGGCTGCTCGCCTCACCACGTATGCACGGTAGATCTCGTGCACCGATCGCGTAGGAAGTGGGCCCTGCCGGGATCGAACCGACGACATCCACGGTGTAAACGTGGCGCTCTACCAACTGAGCTAAAGGCCCGCGGGCTGAAAGTCTATCGAGCCGATCGTCCGCAACGAGTCAGGCTGCCTTGAGCTCCTCGAGCGCGATGCGGTAGGCGGCGAGCGTACGGGCCTCTCCGGGAGCGGTGATGAAGCTCTCGCGGATGATGCCGGCCGAGTCGATGAGGAACGTCGCGCGGTTCGCGAAACCCTTGTCTTCGAGGAAGACGCCGTACTGCTTGGCGGTGTCACCGTGCGGCCAGAAGTCGCTGAGCAGCGTGAATCGGTATCCCTCGTGCTCCGCCCAGGCGCGCAGCGTGAACTTCGAGTCGACGGAGATGCCGATGAGCTCGACTCCGTCGGCACGGAACAGCTCGAGGTTGTCACGCAGCTCGCAGAGCTCCCCGGTGCAGGTACCGGAGAACGCGAGCGGGAAGAAGACGAGAGCGACTGCGCTCCTGCCCCGGAAGTCGCTGAGACGAATGTGCTCGCCGAACTGGTTGGGCAGTTCGAAATCGGGCGCCTGGGTGTCGTTCTCCAGAGCCACCGTCTCTCCTTTCAAGCCGTGCACCCGCGACGCGCGCGCACGGTACGACAGCATAGACCGCGGGCCGCACCATGCACCGCGTCGGCTGTTCGAGATGTCCTAGGCTGGGCACGGCGCGCCGACTGTCGCAACCCGACAGAGCCTGGTGCAGCCCACGATCGATCCACACAAAGAAAGAGGTCGCGGTGACTGTCAACGACCAGGACCCGTATTCGATGAACTACATCGACTCGGACCCTGAGGAGACCGCCGAATGGCAGGAGTCCCTCGACGCGCTCGTGGCGGCGGAGGGTCGGCAGCGTGCTCGGGAGATCATGCTGAACCTGCTGAAGCGGTCGAAGGAGCTCCACCTCGGCGTGCCGATGGTTCCGACGACGGACTACATCAACACGATCGCACCCGAGAACGAGCCACACTTCCCCGGTGACGAAGAGATCGAGCGCCGGTACCGGGCCTGGATCCGCTGGAACGCGGCCATCCTGGTGCACCGTGCCCAGCGCCCGGGAATCGCCGTCGGCGGCCACATCTCCACGTACGCCTCCAGTGCAGCGCTCTACGAAGTCGGCTTCAACCACTTCTTCCGGGGCCAGGACCACCCGAGCGGCGGCGACCAGATCTTCATCCAGGGCCACGCATCCCCCGGCACCTATGCCCGCGCTTTCCTCGAGGGCCGGCTCTCTGCTGACCAGCTCGACGGCTTCCGCCAGGAGAAGTCGCACGCACCGAACGGCCTCTCGTCGTATCCGCACCCGCGGCTGATGCCGGAGTTCTGGCAGTTCCCGACCGTCTCGATGGGCCTCGGCCCGATCAACGCGATCTACCAGGCTCAGGTGAACAAGTACCTGACGAATCGCGGCATCAAGGATGCGTCCGACCAGCACGTCTGGGCGTTCCTCGGCGACGGCGAGATGGACGAGGTGGAGAGCCGCGGTCAGCTCCAGGTGGCCGCCAACGAGGGTCTCGACAACCTCACGTTCGTCATCAACGCGAACCTGCAGCGCCTCGACGGACCGGTGCGCGGCAACGGCAAGATCATTCAGGAGCTGGAGAGCTTCTTCCGCGGCGCGGGCTGGAACGTGATCAAGGTCATCTGGGGCCGCGAATGGGATGCGCTGCTGGCGCGCGACACCGAGGGCGCCCTGCTGAACGTCATGAACACGACGCCCGACGGTGACTACCAGACGTACAAGGCGGAGAACGGCGCGTACGTGCGCGAGCAGTTCTTCGGCAAGGACCCGCGGGCGCTCGAGCTCGTCAAGGACTACAGCGACGAGCAGATCTGGAATCTCAAGCGCGGCGGCCACGACTATCGCAAGGTGTACGCGGCATTCCAGGCGGCGCTCGAGCACAAGGGCCAGCCGACGGTCATCATCGCCAAGACCATCAAGGGCTACGGCCTCGGTCCGCACTTCGAGGGCCGCAACGCGACCCACCAGATGAAGAAGATGACGCTGGAGGATCTCAAAAAGTTCCGCGACTCCATGCACATCCCGATCACGGATGAGCAGCTCGCCGAGAACCCGTACCTCCCGCCGTATTACAACCCGGGCGAGAACGACGAGGCCATCCAGTACATGCTGGAGCGTCGCCGCGCGCTCGGCGGGTTCATCCCCGAGCGTCGCACGAAGTACACGCAGATCCCGCTGCCCGACGAGAACGCGTATGCGATCTCGAAGAAGGGCTCAGGAACGCAGGAGGTCGCCACGACCATGGCCTTCGTGCGCCTGCTGAAGGATCTGCTGCGGGCGAAGGACTTCGGGCACCGCATCGTGCCGATCATCCCCGACGAGGCCCGCACGTTCGGCATCGACGCCTTCTTCCCGAACGCGAAAATCTACAACCCGAACGGGCAGCACTACACCTCGGTCGACCGCGAGCTTCTCCTGTCGTACAAGGAGAGCGCTCAGGGCCAGATCATCCACGTCGGAATCAACGAGGCCGGTGCGATGGCGGCGTTCACGAACGTCGGAACGTCCTACTCCACGCACGGCGAACCGCTGATCCCGATCTACGTGTTCTACTCGATGTTCGGTTTCCAGCGAACCGGCGACGCGATGTGGGCGGCAGGCGACCAGATGGCACGAGGCTTCATCATGGGCGCAACGGCCGGGCGCACGACGCTCACCGGTGAGGGCCTGCAGCACGCGGACGGTCACTCGCCGATGCTGGCGGCCACGAACCCGGCGGTGGTCACCTATGACCCGGCATACGGCTACGAGATCGGCCACATCGTGCGCAGCGGCATCGAGCGCATGTACGGCGGCAACCACCCCGACCCGAACGTCATGTACTACCTCACGGTGTACAACGAGCCGATGGTGCAGCCGGCCGAGCCGGAGAACCTCGACGTCGAGGGCGTCGTCCGCGGCATCTACAAGCTGAACAGCGCGGAGGGCGACGGTCCTCGTGCGCAGCTCCTGGCATCCGGTGTCGCGGTGCCGTGGGCGCTCGAGGCGCAGAAGCTGCTCGCCGACGACTGGGGCGTTCGAGCGGATGTCTGGAGCGTGACGAGCTGGAACGAGTTGCGTCGCGACGGACTCGCCGCCGACGAGCACAACTTCCTGCACCCCGACGAGGAGAAGCACGTTCCCTACGTGACGACCAAGCTCGCCGACGCGCAGGGGCCGTTCATCGCCACCACGGACTACGCGCACTCCGTTCCGGATCAGATCCGTGCGTATGTGCCGGGCGAGTTCGCGACGCTCGGTGCCGATGACTTCGGGTTCTCGGACACCAGGGCCGCTGCTAGGCGATTCTTCAAGATCGACGGACCGTCCATGGTGGTACGCACGCTCGAACTGCTCGCCGCGCGCGGCGAGGTCGACCCGTCGGCACCGGCACAGGCCATCGAGCGCTACCGGCTCTACGACGTCAATGCCGGCACCACGGGAGTCGCCGGCGGCGAGAGCTAGGCAGCGGGCGTGGCGAAGCCGAGAAGCAAAGAGGAGACTCTCGCCTGGCTGCGCAAGATCTCGGGTGAGCTCGCGACGGCGACGCTGAAGCGCCTCGAGGACACGCTGCCCTGGTACCGTGAGATGCCGCCGGGCCGGCGGTCCGCCGTCGGGCTGGTGGCACAGGCCGGCATCACGTCGTTCATCTCGTGGTTCGACGACCCGCGATCGACGCCCTGGATCGCCGCCGACGTGTTCGGAGCCGCTCCCCGCGAGCTCCTGCGTTCCGTCTCGCTGCAGCAGACGCTTCAGCTCATCCGCGTCGTCGTCGAGGTGGTCGAGGACCGCGTGCGCACGAGCGGCAACGAGGAGCTCGGCGAGGCGATCCTGCTGTACTCGCGGGAGATCGCGTTCGCCGCGGCGGATGTCTACGCCCGCGCCGCGGAGGCCCGCGGGCTGTGGGATGCGCGCCTCGAGGCACTCGTCGTCGACTCGATCCTCACCGGGGAGTACGACGACGAGCTGCCGAGCCGGATCGCCGCGCTCGGCTGGCACGGGCACGGCGAGGTCAGTGTGCTGGTGGGAACAGCGCCGAAGCAGCTCGACGTCGACCAGTTGCGCCGCATCGCCCGGCACATGAGCGCCGACGTGCTGATCGGCGTTCAGGGTTCGCGGTTGGTGCTGGTGATCGGGCGCGCGCAGCCCAGGACGAGCGAGCCGGAGGAGGTCGGCCCGTCCAACGCGATCGGGTTCATGGAGATCGCCGAACAACTGGAACCGCAGTTCGGGCCTGGGCATCTCGTGCTCGGTCACGAGGTTCCGGGACTCGTGGATGCATCCAAGAGCGCGCGAGCGGCCCTCGCCGGATTCGCCGTGGCGAAGGGATGGCGCAACTGCCCGCGGCCGGTGCACGCCAACGACCTGCTGCCGGAGCGAGCGTTCGCCGGAGATCCGCTGGCCAGGAGCACGCTCGTGAACCGCATCTACCGCCCGCTGCAGGCGCACTCCCCCGAGCTGCTGAACACACTGTGGAGCTACCTCGACAACGGCCGATCGCTGGAGGCGACGGCCAGGGAGCTGTTCGTTCATCCGAACACCGTGCGCTACCGGCTGAAGCGGGTTACGGATGTGATCGGCTGGGATGCGACGGGAGCCCGTGAGGCGCTCATCCTCCAGGCGGCACTCATCGTGGGATCGATCAACGAACCCGACGCGCCGATCCGGCGGCGATGACGAGTGCTGTACGACACCGACAAACGATCCCGCCGGAGTTCATGGAAGACCGACACGGGCGGCATTCTCAGGATTGGCAGACTAGAACAGTGATTGTCGTCGCCTGCCCTGGACAGGGCTCGCAAACCCCCGGATTCCTCGCGCCCTGGCTGGAGGACTCCGCCTCGCGCGACCTGGTCGCCGGCTATTCGGAGGTCGCCGGGGTCAACCTGGTGAAGCACGGCACCGAGTCCGACGCGGAGACGATCCGTGACACCGCTCTCGCCCAGCCGCTCATCGTCGCCGCGAGCCTGCTCGCGCTACGAGCGCTCCGTGCCGCGGCGCCGGACGCCGTGATCGGCGGCCTGGCCGGCCACTCCGTCGGCGAGGCCGCGGCCGCAGCGGGTGCCGGCATCCTCTCCGAAGAGGATGCCCTGCGGTTCGTGCGCGCGCGGGCCCTGCTGATGGCCGAGGCCGCGGCCGCGGCTCCCACCGGTATGAGCGCGGTGCTGGGCGGCGACCAGGATGCCGTCGTCGAGTACATCTCCGGGTTCGGCCTGGAACCGGCCAACTACAACGGCGGAGGCCAGATCGTGGTGGCAGGAGACCTGGACGCGCTCGCCCGCCTCGGCGAGGAGCCGCTGCGCGGCACGCGCGTGGTGCCGCTTCAGGTCGCCGGCGCATTCCACACCCGCTACATGCAGCCGGCCCGTGACGGCCTGGCCGAGGAGACCGCGGACTTCGCGGCTCAGGATCCGACGCTCACCATCTGGACGAACCGCGACGGCTCCGTCGTCGACTCCGGAACGGAGTTCCTCGAGCTGATGGTGGGGCAGGTCGCGTCGCCGGTGCGCTGGGACCTGTGCATGGCATCCTTCGAGCAGGCGGGCATCACCGGCCTGATCGAGTTGACGCCGGGCGGCGCGCTCACCGGTCTCGCCAAGCGCGGGCTGAAGGGCGTGCCCGCCGTGGCCATCAAGACGCCGGACGACCTCCCCGCCGCGGTGGATCTGCTCAACGCCGGAAGCGACGCCTGACCCGATGAGCGCACCCCGTCTCCGGCAGTCGACCGGCGCCCAGTACACGCGCATTCTCGCGTTCGGCGCAGCGCGCGGGAGCATGGCCGTTCCGAACGATGACCTCGTCGGGCCGATCAACTCGTCGGACGAGTGGATCAGGCAGCGCACCGGGATCGTCACGAGGGCCAGAGCGCCTCGCGATGTGCTGGCGATCGACCTGGCGACCGAGGCCGCACGCGAGGCGATCGAGAAGTCGGGCGTCGCGCCCGCCGAGATCGACCTCGTGCTCATCGCCACGATCAGCAATGTGCAGCAGACGCCGTCGATGTCCGCCGTCGTCGCTGAGCGCGTCGGCGCCAACCCGGCCGCTGCGTACGACGTGAACGCGGCCTGTGCCGGCTACGCGTACGCGATCGCTCAGGCCGATGCGCTGATCCGCGCGGGAGCCGGGCACCACGCCCTCGTGATCGGTGCCGAGAAGCTCTCCGACATCGTTGATCCCGCCGATCGCAGCATCTCCTTCCTGCTCGGCGACGGTGCAGGCGCCGCCGTGATCGGTCCGAGCGAGGTGCCCGGCATCGCGCCAACGGTGTGGGGCTCAGACGGTTCACGGGCGGATGCCGTCGGCATGGACCACACGCTGATCGAGTTCCGAGACGGCGAGGCGGCGTGGCCGACACTGTGGCAGGACGGGCCGTCGGTGTTCCGCTGGGCGGTGTGGGAGATGGCCAAGGTCGCCAGGCGGGCGATCGAGGCGGCCGGGATCACGCCCGCCGACTTGTCCGCGTTCGTTCCGCACCAGGCCAACATGCGCATCATCGACGAGTTCGCGAAGCAGCTGAAGCTCCCCGAGTCCGTCGTGATCGCCCGCGACATCGAGACGACCGGCAACACGTCGGCCGCCTCCATTCCGCTTGCAGCCCACCGGCTGATGGCGGAGCATCCGGAACTGAGCGGCACGCTCGCTCTGCAAATCGGCTTCGGCGCCGGCCTCGTGTTCGGCGCCCAGGTCGTCTTGCTGCCCTGAACAGCCCACCTATCGCGGCTACGCCGCTCACTGACTCAATCGGGTCGGCCTGGCAAGCAAGCTCGCCAGGCTCTCCCCTCAATCGCCCATAGACTGTTCTGCTGTCACCCGACATCCCAAGGAGAAACGAAGAAATGGCACTTTCCCGCGAAGAGGTCCTGGCCGGTCTGGCCGAGCTCATCAACGACGAGACCGGCATCGCGACCGACACGGTCGAGCTGGACAAGTCCTTCACCGACGACCTCGACATCGACTCGATCTCGATGATGACGATCGTGGTCAACGCCGAGGACAAGTTCGACGTCAAGATCCCCGACGAGGAGGTCAAGAACCTCAAGACCGTCGGTGACGCCGTCGACTTCATCGTCGGCGCCCAGGCCTGATCACTCGTCGGCGCGGCGTGTCTCGCCGCGCCGACGCGACGTATGTTCCATTCACCATGAAACGGCGCTTGTCGCGCGCCCGAGGCTGAAGAAACTCATGACCAAGAAGATCGTCGTCACCGGCATCGGTGCGAGCTCCCCTCTAGGCGGCACCGCCGTCGACAGCTGGAACGCTCTGCTGGCGGGCGAGTCCGGAACGCACACGCTCGGCTACGAGTGGGTCCAGAAGTACGAGCTGCCCATCACGTTCGCCGCGGAGGCGAAGGTGCGGCCAGAGACCGTGCTCGAGCGTCCGGTGGCCAAGCGTCTGGACCCGGCGTCGCAGTTCGCGCTGGTGTCCGCGAAGGAGGCCTGGGCCGACGCGGGTGCGCCGGATGTCGACCCCGATCGTCTCGGAGTGGACTACGCCACCGGCATCGGTGGCGTGTGGACGCTGCTGGATGCCTGGGACACGCTCAGGGAGCGCGGCCCGCGTCGCGTCATGCCGCTGACCGTTCCCATGCTGATGCCGAACGCGCCGGCGGCTGCCGTCTCGATGCACTTCGAGGGCCGCGCGTTCGCGCGCACCACGGCATCCGCCTGCGCCTCCAGCACGGAGTCGATCGTCAACGCCTACGAGCATCTGCAGCTCGACCTCGCCGACGTGGTCATCGCGGGCGGAACCGAGTCCGCCATCCACCCGATCACCATGGCGGCGTTCGCCTCCGCCCAGGCCATGTCGAAGCGCAACGACGACCCCGAGCACGCCTCGCGGCCGTACAGCATCGACCGTGACGGCTTCGTGATGGGCGAAGGCGCCGCCAGCCTCGTGCTGGAGACCGAGGAGCACGCCCTCGCCCGAGGCGCCCGCATCTATGCGGAACTCGCCGGCGGGGGCGTGAGCGCTGACGCCTACCACATCACGGCCAACGATCCGGAGGGCAAGGGCGCCAGGCGAGCGCTTCTGGCCGCGCTCGAGCGCGCCGAGGCGACGCCGGACCAGGTGACCCACATCAACGCACACGCGACGAGCACGCCGGTGGGTGACATCGCCGAGTACGTCGCACTGCGCTCCGTGTTCGGCGACCGCGTCGACGAGATCCCCACGTCGGCGACCAAGGCGTCCACCGGGCACCTGCTCGGTGGCACCGGTGCGCTGGAGGCGCTGTTCACCGTGCTGGCATTGCGCGACCGCGTCGCGCCGCCGACCATCAACATCACCGAGCAGGACCCGGAGATCCCGCTGTCGGTCTCCGGCCGGCCGCAGCCCCTTGGCGACGGCCCGCAGTTGGCCGTGTCGAACTCGTTCGGGTTCGGCGGTCACAACGCGGTCGTCGCGTTCCGCAGCGTCGACTGACGACCGAGGCGAGAGCAGAGCACGCTCGCGTGCTCTGCCGAGCCGATGGAGTCAGTTGAGCGGCGCAGCCGCGAACACTGAGCTTTCGTAGCGGCGACTGACTTTCGCAGTGTCGACCGAGCGGCGGCGCTCCCGAAGGGGGCTCAGCCGACCTTGTGCAGCCAGATGACGGGCGCGTCGTCGCTCGCGTGCCGGAACGGTTCGAGTTCGTCGTCCCACGCCTGACCGAGCGCCAGCCTCAGCTCGTGCTGCAGATCGTGGGCGCTCGTGCCGGCGAGCTCCATCGCGTAGCGCACGCGATCCTCGGGGATCACGGTGTTGCCCGCGGTGTCGGTCTGCGCGTGGAAGATGCCGAGCGAGGGCGTGTGGATCCACCGGCCGCCGTCCGTGCCGAGACCGGCATCCTCGGTGACCTCGAATCGGAGGTGCTGCCAGCCGAGCAGCCCGGATGCGATGCGCGCCGCCGTGCCGCGTTCGCCCTCCCAGAAGAACTCGGTACGCAGGGCACCGGGCAACACCGGCTGCTCCTGCCACTGGAAGTTGACCGGGCGCTCGAGGGCACGCCCGACCGACCACTCCAGGTGGGGGCAGAGCGCACGAGGAGAGGAGTGCACGTAGAGCACTCCTCTGGCCTTTGTTGACGCCATGGTGTCCTCCGTTCGATGTGGTGCGTCTTCCCCTACGACCACGGAACGATGAACACTGACCGATGCATTATCCCCCGATGAGCGGCGGAATAACAAGAGTGTGATTCGCGCGGCGTGATTCCCGGGTTCCCGTCGGCGGCGCGTCGCGCTGTCGCAAACGCATTCCGGGTATATCAATACCGCGTATACATCCTGTACCGCCTCACCACCGGGAGCGCCGTTGTCCGTTCGCCAGAGCCTTCTCGCCATCCTTGATCAGGGTCCGTGCTACGGATATCAGCTGCGTGCTGAGTTCGACCGCCGGACGGGGTCGGCGTGGCCGCTCAACGTCGGCCAGATCTACAACACGCTCGAGCGACTGGAACGCGACGGGCTCGTACGGAAGGCCGGCTCCGACGAGCAGGGCCACGTCTTCTACGAGATCACGGATGCCGGTAGTGCGGCCGTCGCAGACTGGCTGGCCTCTCCCGTGGCACAGGACTCCGGCACCGTCCGCGACGAACTGGCGATCAAACTCGCGCTGGCGGCCACGCTGCCGGGCGTCGAGGCATCAGGAGTGGTGGCCGCACAGCGTACGGCGACGGAACGCGCACTGGAAGGCTTGGTCGTGGCGCGCGAAGCGCTTGCTTCTCCCGCGACCCCCGAGCAGCTTGCGGAACTGCTCGTGGTCGATTCCCGTGTCGTCGCCGCGGAGGCACAGCTTCGGTGGCTCGAGGATGCCGTCTCCCGGCTGCGGGACGCCAGGGGCGCCGGAGTTGTCGATGGCACTCCCCTCGCGACCGACGTGCCCAAGCGGGGTCGCCCGGTCAGGAGCCTCACGACGGCGGGCGCTGCCGAGGCGCCTGGAACCGGCGCGGCGGGCACCGTTGTCACGCCGGAGGTCGTCGCGGAGGCGAGCTGAACGTGACGCGACTCGTGCTGCTCTCCGACACACACATTCCGAGGCGGGCAAAGGACCTTCCCGCGAACCTGTGGCGGGCGATCGACGCAGCCGACCTCGTCATCCACGCTGGCGACTGGGTCGACGTCGCGACCCTCGACGTGCTGGAGCGCCGCTCGCGGCGGTTGCTCGGCGTGTATGGGAACAACGACGGGCCCGACCTGCGGGCACGCCTGCCGGAGATCGCGCGGGAGACCGTGGACGACGTGCGGATCGCCGTCGTCCACGAGACCGGCGCCGCCGCGAACCGTGAACGGCGAATGGATGCCACGTTCGGCCACACCGACCTGCTCGTGTTCGGCCACAGCCACATTCCCTGGGACACCATGACTCCCGGCGGCCTGCGCCTACTGAACCCCGGCTCGCCCACGGATCGACGACGCCAGCCGGCGGCCACGTTCATGACGCTCGAGCTGGACCGCGGCGAGATCCGTGACGTGCGCCTCGTGGCCGTCTCGAACTGACCGGGCGGAGTTCTGAAAGAGCGTTGCAGTTCCGTTCGCTGCGACCTAATCTGAAACAGTCTTTCAGAACGGAGTCGCCATGGACGAGAAGAGGATCGCCCTCGATGACCCGCGCACGGTCGAGGCTCTCGCGCACCCGGTGCGGCTCGACCTGCTCGGCCACCTGATGAGCGAGGGACCCGCCACCGCATCGCAGTGCGCGCGGGCCATCGGGGACAACCCGTCGAACTGCAGTTACCACCTGCGGGTGCTGGCCGGGCTCGGACTCGTCGAGGACGACCCCTCGGCCGACGGCCGGGAACGCCGCTGGCGAGCCACGATCACTGGCTTCAGCACGGACCCGCACACGGCCGGCTCCGAGGAGCTGTTCGCCGCGTCGGTGCAGGCCGACTACCAGGCGGCGCGGCAGTATCTGCGCGAGCGCCCACGGCTCGATGAGGCGTGGCGCGACGCCGACGCCCACGCACACTACGGGCTGCGGGTGACCCCGGAGGAGCTCGCAGACATCGCGCGTCGCATCGACGAGGTGGTACGGCCCTACATCGCCGCAATACGCGCCGACGCCCCGGCCGAAGCCGAGACCGTCAACCTCTCCCTGATGGCGCTCCCGCGCCCCAGGCGTCGCGACCGTCCATGAGCTCAGCGCTGCGCTCCCCCGCGTTCGTTCGCGTTCTGCTCGCCGGGTTCGTGTCCGACACCGGCGACTGGATGCTCTTCGTCGCGCTTCCGCTCGTGGTCTACCGGCTGACGGGTTCGGCCCTCGGCACCTCGGTCGCGTTCGTGCTCGAGCTGGTGCCGGTCGTGCTGCTCGCTCCTGTGGCGGCACGGCTCGTCGGACGGTACGACCGCAGACGCGTCCTGGTGGTCGTCTCGCTCGTGCAGGCGGCCGCCGTGGCGCCCCTGCTCCTGGTACGAAGCGCGGAACAGATTCCGGTCCTGTACGCGGTGATCGTGTTGCAGGCATCCTGCTCGGCCGTCTTCGAACCGGCGAAGGACTCGTGGATGCCCGAGCTCGTCTCCGCGGACCGGCTGGTGAGCGCGAACGCCCTGATCGGGCTCGCGCAGAACGTCGGCCGCCTGGTGGGCGGCCCTTTGGGCGGAGCGCTGCTCGCATTCGGCCGGATGGACGTGATCGTGGTCGCAGACATCACGAGCTTCGTGCTCGCCGCGGTGCTGCTGTGGAGCGCTCCGCACGACCGGCGGAGGAGGATGAAGGCCGGGGGCGGTATCGGGGCACACGCTCCGTCAGCCGGTGCAGCGGCTCGAGCGACCGGCGCGTCGCCCACGCGGATCGGTGTGGTTTCGGCGCTTCGACAGCGAGGGTTGCGCGCGACGTACGTTTCCGCGGGGCTCGCGGCGATCGCACAGGGCCTGTTCCTCGTGCTGTTCGTGTTGTTCGTCACGGACAGCTTGAAGGGGACGGACGCCGAGGTGGGGCTCCTTCGTGGCATTCAGGCGGTCGGTTCGATCGCCGCGGGGGCTGCGCTGGGCCTGCTCGCGGTGGCTGCCCGGCCGCGCCGAATCGCGATGATCGGTGCAGTGGCCTTCGGGCTCATCTCCCTGGCCGTGTGGAATCTGCCCGCGATCACGACCGCGACGTGGCCGTACGTCGTGCTGTTCATGCTCGTCGGCGCACCCGGGGTGCTGCTCTCCACCGGGTACATCAGCCTTATCCAGACGACCGCCGCGAACCGGGGCTCGGCGTTCGCCGCGTACGGTCTGGTGAGTGCGGTCGGGCAGGGCGTCGGCCTGCTCGCCGCTGGTGTCGTGCAGCCCGTGACGGGACTGCTTCCGCTGCTGGAGGCGCAGGGCGTGCTCTACCTGCTTGCCGGCGTCGTGATGCTCAGCGGGCACGCTCGGAGCCGCACTGGCGCTGCGGATGCATCTGCCGCAACCGCACGGAAGCGCTCGGCTGTCGAAACCGGCGGCACCCATTCGACGTCATGACGAGCGCGGATGAAGGCGTGAGCGGTTGCGACGACGTCGCACGAGGCAGGGATGCGGGATGAAGTACATGCTGGTGCTGCGGGCATCCGAGCCTGCGCGCGGCTTCGCGCAGGATGAGGCGGAGCGGAGGGCGATGACGGCGTACGACGAGCGACTCATCCGGGCCGGTGTGCTGCTGGCGGGCGAACGCCTCGACCCGGGCGCCGCGGTACTCGTGTCCTGCGATGGCGAGCGGCGCAGCGTCAGCGACGACGGCGGGCGTGACACGACGCCGCCGATCGCAATGTGGATGCTGCAGGTCGCCTCCTCGGAGGAGGCCGTCGAATGGGCGAAGCGGTGCCCCGCGAGCGGCGGGTGCATGGAAGTGCGACGAATCGTGGAACGATCCGACACAGGTGCGCAGCATGGTGCGATCGGCGGCGCGCGATGAAGGAGGCGCGGTGGCAGACGAGGTGAGTCGGACCGACACGACGACGGTCGCGCGGGAGATCGAGACGGTGTGGCGCCTGGAGGCGGCGAAGGTAGTGGCGACGCTGGCAAGGATGGTGGGCGACCTCGGCAGGGCCGAGGATCTCGCCCAGGATGCGCTGGTGGAGGCGATGCAGTCGTGGCCGCGTACGGGCATCCCGCGCAATCCAGCGGCCTGGCTCACGTCGGTGGCCAAGCGGCGGGCGATCGATGCGTGGCGCCGCGACGAGCGAGCGGCCGAGAAGTACGCGCTGATCGCTGCGGCCGAGGCGGGCGATGGCGACGCGATTGAACCCGATGAGACCCGCATCGACGACGACCTGCTTCGCCTCGTCTTCGTCTGCTGCCACCCCGTGCTGCCGGCGCCCTCGCGCGTCGCCCTGGCGCTGCGCGTGCTCTGCGGGCTCACGACGGAGGAGATCGCTCACGCCTACCTCGTTCCGCCTGCCACGATCGGGCAGCGCATCACACGGGCGAAGCGAGCACTTGCCGCCGCGAACGTTCCGTTCGAGGTGCCCGATCGAGACGAGTTCGACGACCGTCTCGGGTCGGTGCTCGAGGTCGTCTATCTCGTGTTCAACGAGGGCTACGCCGCGACGTTCGGCGACGAGTGGATGCGTCCGACCCTCGCCGAGGAGGCGATGCGGCTAGGTCGGGTGCTCGCCGAGCTCGTGCCTGAGCACGCGGAGGCGCACGCGCTCGTGGCGCTGATGGAGCTCCACGCTTCCCGTTTCGCGGCACGCCGAGCGGCGGACGGTGCAGCGGTGCCGCTCACGTCTCAGGACCGCACCCTGTGGGACCGGCTGCTGATCGCGCACGGTGTCGCAGCGCTGCAGCGGGCCGATGCGCTCGGTGGTCCGCGAGGGCCGTACGCGTTGCAGGCCGCGATCGCCGCGTGCCACGCCACCGCCACTTCGGCGGACGCCACCGACTGGCCGCAGGTCGCCGGCCTCTACGACGCGCTCGTGGAACGGATGCCGTCACCCGTCGTCCAACTGAACCGGGCCGTCGCCGTCGGCATGGCGTATGGGCCGCAGGCGGGCCTGGAGGCACTAGAGCCGCTCGGCGCGGAGAAGTCGCTGTCGACGTACGCGCTTCTGCCCGCCGTGCGTGGCGACCTCTTGGAGCGGCTCGGCAAGCTCTCCGAGGCGCGGCGGGCGTTCCTCAGCGCGGCGTCGCTCACCGCGAACGAACGGGAGCGGAACGAGCTGCTGCGCAGGGCGAGCGAGGCGGATCCGCTCGGCTGAGAGGGTGCGGCATCAGCTGCGGCCCCGTGACGAAGTCCGACGCCGTCATGCCGATCAGAACTCGTGCAGCAGGGAGCCATCCTTCTTCAGCACGTTCTTCTCCCCCGCCTCGATGCGCACGGCGAACCGGTTCTGCTTCGGCGGCATGGGGCAGTTGAATGCGTAGCTGAACGCGCACGGAGGCAGGATGGCCCGGTTGAAGTCGAGCGTGATCGTGCCGTCGGCGTTCGGCGCGACGAACAGGAACCGGCCGACGGAGTACGTGTCGTCGCCGCTCGTGGCGTCGGAGAACACGAGCTGGAGCGCCCGCCCTGCCTTGAACGCGGCGAGGTTGTAGTCAGTGCCGTCCTTGCTGAACGTGATCTCGCCGGGAATCGCCAGCTCGCGGGTCGCTCCCTCGTCTTTCAGGTGCTCGAACCCGACGGACAGACCCTCGACCGGAGTGAACGTCGCCTGGATGACCCACTCCGGGTTGTACGGGAACACATCGATCGAGCCGAACTCCCGGATGCCTTCCGACTGGATGTCCCACACCCGTAGTCCGTACTCGCCCGACTCGTTGCCGATGACGGTTCCCGTGACCGTGTCGCTGAACGCGATGGTGCTCGGATCATCGGTGTCCTTCCCCCGCACGATCGCCTCACCGTCGACCAATGCACCGTCGACGACGACGCCGTCGGCCGCTGCCGCCGTCACCTTGAGGCCCGACTGGCCTGCGGGCAGCGGCGACCAGAGTCCCGCGGCGCCCCAGACCGGCTGCGGTTCGGCATCCGTGATCCACTGCGTGTTCACCAGGGCGAGGTTGCCGTTCGGCTGCACCACCGAGTACTCACGTCGCTCGTGGAAGTTGTTCAGGAGCTGGGCGGGGTCGGTCGTGGATGCTGCGGCGGTGTCGGTCATGGATCCATCCTCTGCTATCGGGCGGCGTCGGTGACTGCAACGCGGGGGCGGGGGCGGATATTGCGTCGTCATTTCGCCTGGTCGTAGCTGTCGACGATGCCGACCGTGAGCGGGAACTCGACGGGGAAGTCGCCGAACAGGAGGCGGCCGGCCGCACGCGCAGAAGCCCGGACGGCGGCAGCGGCCTCGTCTGCGACCTCTACCGGCGCGTGGACGACGACCTCGTCGTGGAGGAAGTACACGAGGTGTGGGCTGCGGTCGAAGGGCGGCGCCGCACGTCCTGGTACGTCGCCGACGAGCTCGACGAGCCGGTTGCGCAGCTCGGCCATCCAGCACAGCGCCCACTCGGCGGCCGTGCCCTGAACGACGAAGTTCCGGGTGAAACGGCCCCAGTCCCTGGCACGGGAACGTGCCCGGCGCTCCTGCTCGGCCGTCGCACCGGGCAGCGACGCGGAGCGCTGGCCGGAGAACCAGTCCTCCGACGGCAGAGGTGACGTTCGGCCGAGGAGCGTGCTCACCCGCTCCCCTCGCTCTCCGGCGGCTGCCGCCTCGGCGACCAGCGACACCGCCCGCGGATACGCGCGCGCCAGTCGCGGCAGCACCCTCGCTCCGTCGCCCGTGGTGCCGCCGTACATGGCGGCGAGCATTCCGACCTTGGCGTGCTGCCTGCTGTCGACGACGCCGGATGCCACGAGGCCGTCGTAGAGGTCACGGCCGCGTCCCGCTGCCGCCATCCGTTCGTCGTGGGAGAGCCCGGCGAGGATGCGCGGCTCGAGCTGAGCGGCATCCGCGACGACCAGCTTCCAGCCCGGGTCGGCGACCACCGCGCCGCGCACCTGCTTCGGCAGCTGAAGGGCACCGCCGCCGCTCGTCGCCCAGCGCCCGGTCACCACGCCGCCCGGCAGGTAGTCGGGGCGGAAGCGCCCGTCGTGCACCCAGGCATCCAGCCATGCCCAGCCGTTCGCGGCGTACAGCCTGGCGAGCTTCTTGTACTCCAGCACGGCGGGCATGGCCGGATGCTCCACCTCGCGCAACTCCCACGCGCGCGTGCTGGATGCGTTGATGCCCGCCCGTTGCAGAGCCTTCACCAGGTCACCCGGCGAGTCCGGGTTCAGCGTCGGGGCGTCCAGCCCGGTACGGATCTGCGCGACCAGTTGCTCCATGCGCTCGGGCCTGCCGCCGAGCGGATCGCGCGGACCGAGCAGTTCGGTGAGGAGGCGTTCGTGCACGTCGGCGCGCCACGGAAGGCCGGCGTGCCGCAGCTCGGCTGCGACGAGCGACCCGGCGGACTCCGCGGCCAGGAGAAGACGCAGACGGGAGACGGTGGGCCGATCGGTGATGGATGCGACGGCATCGAGCTGCGCACGCAGCTCGACCACCTCGTCGGCCTCCGTCTCGGTGGGGCCGGGGTCGTCGAGGCGGAAGAGCGCGTCGTCCGCTGCGGGTTCCGGCTCCGGCGCCTGTGCCCGCCACACCGGCGGGGCGTCGTGCAGCGGAGTGTGCTCCGTCGCGGTCGCACCGCGCAGGATCGTGCCGCACAGCGCGAGGTCGACGCATCGCGCCACCCGGGTGCCGTGGGAGAGGAGCCGTGGGTACCACGATCGCGTGCTGTTCCACGCCCACCGCGGCTGCGACGGCTCCGCGCGCCGTACGTAGTCCGGCCATTCGGCGGCGGCGAGTTCGGAGACGACGCCTTCCGTGCCATCCGTCTCGACGTCCGTGACCGTGGTGCCGTCTGCTGTGCGCCGTGCGACGAGGTAGGCGGGCATCAGCGCACGGGCGTCGGCTCGCTGCGCTGCCTGCCGAGCAGGGCCATCGCATCGCGCACCGTCAGACCGGGCAGGTAGGCGCGGAGCAGCGCGAGTCCGATGGCGGGCAGTGCCACAGGATCGGGGTAGGCAAGGATGAGCGGCCGCAGCTCCGGTTGGAACTTGCGCTTGAACGAGAGCAGCGAGCGGAAGCCGTACATCGCCTCGAGCGAGGAGGCGAGCATGGACAGCACGGCCTCGACGGCGCTGTCGGGGGCATCCGCCGTCGTCGTCCTCGCCAGAGGAGCGGCCGAGAGACTGAGATAGCCCATGCCGTCGTCACGAGCGCGCTCCGCGGCGCCCGCGATCACGTACTCCATCACACCGTTCGGCCCGTCGATGCGGCGCCGCATGAAGTCCAGCGTCCAGCCGTGCACCCGGCCCTCGCGATAGCCGGGCATCCAGCTCGTCACTGCCTGGATGACGCCATCGCCGTCTCTGGCGAGCAGCAACCCGACGTCACGGTCGTGCAGCTCGTCGAGACCGCCGAGCGTGAAGCCCATCTCGGGGAGTTCCTTCTGGGCCACCCACTGTTCCGAGAGGTCCGCGATCTGCCGTGCGGTCTCGCGCGGCAGTTGGACGTATCTTGTCCATTCCAGCGTGTAGCCGTCACGTTTCGCCCGGTTGATGGCGGTGCGGATGTCCTGCCACTTCTTGCCGGTCGTGCTCCAGGACTGCGGAGCGATCACGGCCTCCTCGGCGACGACAAGCCGATCCCAGCCGATCGCCTCGAAGTGGGCATCCCATTCCCCCGCATCCACGCTGTAGAACGCGGGCGTCCAGCCGCGGTCGTCGCAGTAGCGCGCGAAGCCGGCCATGGCATCCGCCACCCTGTTCGGGTCACCGAACGCGGCTCCGATCGTGATCGCCACGCCGCCGACGACCCGGTAGCCGACCGCCGTGCGCCCCTCCGGTCCGAACCAGTACGACGTGGAGGGCCAGGTCGTCATGAAAGACAGGTGGTCGCCGCCGTACTGCTTCAGGATGCGCCTGGCTCGATAGGCGTCGTGCACAGACGACGCGGGACGAGCAAGCAGCGGAGGAATCGCGGCACCGACGGCGATGAGCCAGAACAACGGTCCGACACCGTGATAGAGGATGCGACCGGCCAGCGACGACGGCAGGAAGTCCGGAACCTCCCGATGCAGGAATTCGACGGGGATGAAGCGTTCGACCGCGTCGAGCAGCAGGTCGGCGATGGTGATCGGCCGGTCGAACGCGATATCGCGCAACGCCCAACCGAGGCCGACGTACAGCACGATCAGTGCGCCGACGCTGACGCCCACGATCGTGAGATAGCGCACGATCGACCGTCTCGAGGGCATCACGGTGAAGCTGCGACGTGTTGCGAACAGCAGCACCCCCGTCACCACCGGGGCGATCACTGTCGCGCCGAGGGTCGCGACGACGCCCCACGAACCGTGGTCGGGAAGTCGCTGCACGCCGGGGATGCCTGTGCGCGGCAGGAACCCGAGGTAGTACGCGGCGCAGAACGCGAGAAGCGCGTTCATCGCGATGCCGAGTCCGACTGCGAAACGACGCCCCCTCGCAAGGCCCCAGCTCACCAGTATGAGCATGAGCAGCGGCAGCACGCTGAGCACGATGGGCCCGAACGAGCCGATGCGTTCGAGGGTGATGGCCTGTACGCACGAGTGGCTCACAGCGTAGACGGTGCACGCGCGAAGCCCCTGGGGGTCGGACGACGAGCCGTTGTCGAGCAGCAGCGCGAGCGGTGCGAGAAGACCGTGCGGATGCCTCGACAACGCCGCGATGATCGGCCCGATCGCGCCGGTGGCCACAACGGATGCCATCAGCACGCGCACCTCGTGGTGGGAGCTCCAGCCCCATTTTCGAGACCTGCCGGACGGGTTCAGCACGAGTCCGAGCGCGAACCCGATCAGCACGGCCAGCGCGCGGTACATGTCGACCGGACCGCCGCGGTACAGCAGGAACATCAGCACGATCACGGTCGTCAGCACGCGGATGCGTCGCCTGGTACGCACGGACGCGAAGGCGCTCGCGGTCATGACGGCGCCAGCAGCGCCGGTCAGCGGGTCGAGAACGAGCGTATCGAGCACGCCCTCGTTGAAGATGCCGCCGGCCGATCCGATGACGGTCTGCAGGGTGGCCCCGAGCACGTCGGCAGCGATCGCGGTGGCGAAGAACGCGACGATCGTGCGCCAGGTGCCCATGCGCCGTTCACTGATCGTCAGCGCGATGCCGCCGAGCACGAGGGCGAAGACGAGCGCTACGTAGTCGGACGCGACGATCAGCGAGGTGACCGGGCTCCACCAATGGCCCCACAGCCCGAGTGGATCGAAGCCGGTGGCGATCATCCGTTGCACAGGGCCACGCACACCGGCGGGCGTGCTCACCACGAGGGTGACGACCGTGACGACGACCAGATAGGCGATCGTGAACGGGACGCTGGAGGCACCGTCGAGCGCAGCGCGCAGCAGGCCGGAGCCCGACGGTTTCGTACGTGTGTCTGTGGGTGAAGCTGTCATCCGACCGCCAACCCTATGGCATGCAGGCGACACGACGACGGCCGACACGAACACGAGCGGAACGGAGACGACGGCTCACGTGGGATGCCCATGTGTTGCCCTCCGCTCCGGCGCGCTTATGCGGCCGGAGTCGATTCTTCCCCGCGCAACTGACTGCCCGGCACTACTGAACGGCGTATTCAGAAACGTGACAGCAGCCGCACATGCCGCGGACGGCGATCACACGGACTGGCCGCCCATCGTGTGCGCCCTCACAGGTACGGCGTACGACGCCCAGCGAGCGATCATCGAGTGATGCGCACTAGCGTGTGGACGTGACTTCAGCCCCGAGCGTGCGATTGAGCGGACCCGACCTGCCCCAGACGCTGCTGATCGACGGCCGTGCACCGGTGCCGCTGCCGCGTGGATTCCACGTCGCCGCTGTCGAACCCCAAGGTAATGGCGTGCGACTTGACTCTGTCGATGGGAGATCGATGGCCGCAACCCCTGGCCAGCTGGCAGTCTTCAGCCGGCTGCTGTCTGCAGGCGTCGACGACGCGCACGATTCGAAGGCGGAGGCCGAGTTCCTTGACCGTCCGTTCCGGCCCGGGCCGGACACATTGATCCCTGAACTCCTCGCCCCGATTGAGGACCCGGTGTTCGGCCCGCTCACCGTGCAACCGCCTTCGGCATTCGGCTCGACGATCGAGATCGAGGATGCGAGGCCGCTGGCGCCGGCGGTACCAGCGACCGATCACGGCTTTTCGTTCGAGTTCGGCTCCGTGAGTCGGGATCGGCTGGCAGATCTGCTGCCGCCTGCACGGCTCATGCTGTCGAACCTCGCCTCCATACGGACGCGAGCCGCCGAGTTCGTGTGGCAGCAGGGGCGCGACGAAGACCGGGCCGGCACGACGTGGGAGGCTTTCGATTCCGCACTCGTCCTGATGGGGGTCGTCGTCTATCACTCCGGCGATTTCGGCATCGAGCTGCACGACGTGACCGGCCAGTGCTTCGGAGATGGCTACTGGCCACATCGGCTTCTTCGCCGACGGCACCCCAGCCGAATGGGCGGTCCAGGCATGAATGACGGAGTAGGGCGGACGGGACTTGAACCCGTGACCGGCGGATTATGAGTCCGATGCTCTAACCAGGGGCTTGAAACGCCAGCGCTCCAGTACGAAATCCGCGGAATTGCGCGGATTTTGAGCGCCATGTGATCACTGTGATCACGTTGCTTTTCACTCAAGTGTGGGCAAACTGTGGGCAAACGCCAGACGCATGAGCGGTAGTTACCAGAGTTACGGCGGCGATCCGGCGGGATCGTTGTCAATCTCCCTGAGCAGGTTCTCGAGAACCGGGATCAGTTCGGGCACCGACCGAGTCGCCGCCAGCCAAACGACGCGGCTATTGACGACCAGATACCCGTGGATCAGCACGTTGCGCATGGCGATGATCTGGTGAAGGTTCGGAATGCGATCCGCAAGGTCCGGATCCGCTCGCCGCAGTTTGCCGAGGGACTCACCGATCAATTCCAGCTGCCGCTCTGTAGCCCAAGTGACCGGCCCACCGTCGAGATAGCTCTCCAACGGGGTATCGCCAAGAGCGACGTGAACATTGCGGGCGAACTCGAGCGCGTCCCAGAGCAGGCCGGCTATCTCGCCCCTAGGCCGCATAGAGGTCCTGCGCAGTCCCGAACGCGGAGGCCTTGAAGTACGGGTTGCGCACGGCGCTGGCATCGACGAGATCAACTTCACGCCCAAGAATGCGTTCGAGTTCGTCTTTCAGGTCGAAATAGTCGTGGAAGAGATTGTCGTTGTCCGGTAGGAAGTCGACGAGGAAGTCGACATCGCTGTGTTCGGGGTCAAAGCGGTCGGTCAGGACCGACCCGAAGACCCGCAGCCGCTGAACGTGATACCTCGCGCATGCACGGCGAATCGCCTCGACGTCAAGGATTGCAGCCGTGCTCATGAGTCCATTCTCCTTGAGAACCGTGCCGCAGTGACAAGCAACCGAAACGATCGCTCCCGGTCGGGAGCCGATCGTCCGGTCGCGCTGCCGCTATCCGCCGGCCGTTGTGCTTCGGCGTTCGATGATGATGACGTCGCGCCATTGTCCGGCGTAGGGGCCGTATCCCATTTTGCCGACGCGTTCGCGCATGCCGACCGTGCGGAATCCGGCCGCGGCGTGAAGCGCGAGGCTCGATTCGTTCTCGGGGAAGATGCCCGACTGGACCGTCCAGATGCCCTCGGACTCCGCAGTAGTCACGAACGCGTCGAGCAGGGCCCGGCCGGTGCCGTGCCCACGCTCGTCTTCCCCCACATAGACGGAGTGTTCGATGACACCCTCGTAGACACAGCGCGAGGAAACGCGAGTGGCGGCGGCCCAACCGACCACCCGGCCATCGCGCTCGGCGACCAGTCGCGGGTTGTCGACCTTCTCGTGGTCGAATTCGGCCCACGTTGGCGGCTTGGATTCGAACGTCGCATTCCCGGTGTCGATGCCCTGTTGGTAGATCCGTTCCACTGCGGGCCAGTCGTCGGCTCGCATCGGCCGGATGGTGATTGCCATGTCGCCTCCTTGCGGTGGGTCGAGGGTACGCGGCGCCGCTAGCCGGCGTAAAGCTCTGCGACCAACGCTTCGACGCGCTGGCGAATCTCGTCCCGGATCGGGCGTACTTTCTCGAGCGGTAGTCCGGCGGGGTCGGTGAGTTCCCAATCCTCGTAACGCTTGCCAGGAAAGACGGGGCAGGCGTCACCGCAGCCCATGGTGATCACGACGTCCGCCGCGCGCACGTCGTCGACGTCGAGCAGTCGTGGCGTGTTGGCAATGATGTCGATGCCGTCTTCGGCCATGGCTGCTATGGCTACCGGGTTGACCATGTCACCGGGTTCGGAGCCAGCCGAGCGGACGTGGATGCGGTCTCCTGCCAGGGCGGCGAGGTACCCGGCGGCCATCTGAGAGCGGCCGGCGTTGTGGACGCAGACGAACAGGACGGTGGGAATCTTTGTCATCTCTTCTCCGGTTAGCAGGTGGAGCGGGCCCCCCCCTGGGGGGGGGGGGCGCCGCAAAGGGAAGCAAACACCCCGCCACCCCCCACACACAAACAGAGAACAAAAAACAAAAAATAAAAATCCCCCCAAAAAACAAAAAAT